>NZ_PVZR01000019.1:0-141924 GCF_003024455.1 Ensifer sp. NM-2 | reverse complement strand
GGCAGATCTTCCGGCACAGGCGATCAAGTATGTTCGCCAGGTCGAGGAACTCATCGGTGCACCGGTGGCTCTTCTTTCGACCAGCCCGGAGCGGGACGACACAATACTTGTGACGGACCCCTTTGAGGACTAGTGTCGGCGGACTGACATTGCGTCGTGATCGCAAACACATGCCTGAGCGTATGAGAAAGTTCTGATGGCGGATTTTGTTGCAGTTATTCGCAGGACCGTTGACGGCCTGTCGGAAAACACACCGGAAATGCGGGATAAGGTCTACGAGAAGGCGCGCGCCGCCGTGCGTCGCCAGCTCGAGAATATGAATCCGCGTCCGTCGGACGATATGATCAATCGTCAGCTGGCAAAGCTCGAAAACGCGATCGGCGAGGTCGACAGCGAATATGCTGAGGCGCTTCCGGCGGTCGACGAGGTCGAGCCAGAGGCTGAAGTCGTGGATGCGGTCGTGCCCGCTGAGGCGGAACCGGAACCGGGCGAAGTCGTCGAGACGCCTGTCGAGCAGGTCGAGTCCGAGGCGGAAAGCGAGCCGGTGACGGCCGCTGCCGAAGAACCGGCGACAGAAGCCGTTGGCGATGTCGAGCCTGCTGACGCCGACTCGTCCGTCGAGCATGATGAGCAGCTGTATGCCGAGCCCGTGCCCGCCGAAGCAACGGCCGAACACGCCGAAGCCGTCGAAGAGCAGGCCGAGCCGACTTGGCAGCCGCCGGTCGAGGACGAGCAGCCGGTCGAGGCACAGGCGCATGATGAGGAAATCGTCGCACCCGCCCAGCCTGCCGCTGAAGAGGTCTATGACCACGCGCCGGTTGCCCCCGCCATCGAGCCTGAACCCGAATCGGTGCAGGATGCGACCTGGGATGCGCCCGCTGTCGCGCCTGCTCCGGAAACGTCAGCGCGTTCGGAGTGGGAACTGCCGGACTGGGAAGACACGAAGCCCGCTCCTGAGCGTTCCTCACTGGACGCGAAACCGGACAACGTGGTCGACGATGCCGGTGCACCTGAGTTGCTCGGCATGCATCCCGTCGAGGAAAAGCCTGCCGAAATAGAGCCAGCGGCGCCGAAAGCGGATGCCAGCCGTTCCTGGTCGTTCGACGACGACGATCCGTTTGCCTCGATCACCGAGCGCCCGGCTCAAAAGGCCAGCGACGCCGAAATTTCCGATTGGTCGTGGCCGGTCGAAAAGACATCGCCAACGCCGGCCGCAAACTCGGCGGAGACCGCAAGCCAGCAGGAACGCGCCGGCACGGCCTGGGATCACATTGACGATCTTCTGGGTCTTGAAGGCGGCGCGACAACGGCGGCCAGCGCTGCTGCGGGAACTGCGACGGCCAAGGATGCCGATCGCGGCATCGAGATGCCGGCGCGGCCGACTTCGTATCGCACGACGCCAAAGCCTTCGCGCTTCAGCGTCAAGCGCCTGGTGATCGTCGCCGGCCTGCTGCTCGTGCTCGGCGGCGGCGGGTTTGCCTACTGGCAAAACCGGGAAGCGGGCAATGCCTGGATCTCCGGCATGGTCGCTTCGATCACATCCGCTGTTTCCAGTAATGGCGAGACGCCCGCAGAACAGCAGAGCACGCCCCCCGCGCAGACCGGCGAGACCGCGACCCAACAGCCCGGCGGGCATGACGACACGGCTGTTCCGGACAACACGTCGACGAAATTTACCCAGCGCCTGCTTGCCGATGGCTCGGAAACCGATGCCGGCCCGGCCGTCTTGAACGGTGAAAGTGCCGCGCAGGAAGGCAAGTCGGTCGCACCGCAGACCGAAGCCGGAAAACCGCAGGAAGAAGCGGCCGGTACGCCTGGTACCGACGCCGGAACGCCTGGTACAGGTCTGCAACCCGGCGCTCAGCCGGCACAGCCGGATGTTGCGGTTGCCAACGGCGAAAAGATGTTCCTCTACGAAGAGCGGCTCGGCCAATCCTCTCCGACCGCCATTCCAGGAACGGTCGCCTGGTCGGTCAAGGAGGAGTCGCCGGGTGGCGACGCCAAGCCGGAACCGGCAATTCAGGCTCAGATCACTGTGCCGGACCGCGGGCTGACGGCGCTGATGACGATCAAGCGCAATGCGGATCCGTCCCTGCCGGCGAGCCACGTGATCGAGTTCGTGTTCTCGCTGCCGCAGAACTTCGAAGGCGGCGCCATAGACGGTGTGCAGCGCGTTTCGATGAAGCGGACGGAGCAGGATCGTGGCGATGCGCTGATCGCGGTACCCGCCAAGATCACCGACGACTTCCACATGATCGCGCTCAACGACTTCGCCGAAGCGGTCGGCAGCAATACCGAACTGCTGCGCAGCCGCGGCTGGATCGATATCCCGCTGACATACCGCAACGGTCGCCGCGCCTTGCTGACGCTTGAAAAGGGCCAGAGTGGCAACGAAGCCTTCAGCCAGGCGATGCGCGCTTGGGGATCGTCAGGCAATACGGCAGCGACAGGCCAATAGGGCCGGACACGCTGAAGCAGAAACAACAAAAAACCCGGCGAGAACTTCGCTGGGTTTTTTCGTTTCCTGTTATCCCAAGCCTCGGACTTATGCGCCTTCGACGACGCGCAAGGCTTGGGCATTCTCCAACGCCGCCTTGCGGACGGCGTCCTGGACCTTTTCAAAGGCCCTGACTTCGATCTGGCGCACGCGCTCGCGGCTGATATCGAACTCAGTCGACAGGTCTTCGAGCGTCAACGGATCTTCGGTAAGGCGGCGCGCCTCGAAGATGCGGCGTTCACGATCGTTGAGCACCTTCATCGCGTTTGCGAGCAAGGCCTTGCGGCTGTCCAACTCGTCCTGCTCGATCAGGATCTGTTCCTGATTGTCGTGGTCGTCGACGAGCCAATCCTGCCATTGTCCGGATTCGCCTTCGCTCGCCTTGATCGGCGCGTTCAGCGAAGCATCGCCGGACAGGCGACGGTTCATCGAGATGACCTCGTCCTCGCTGACCTTCAGCGTCGTGGCGATTTCCTTGACGTGCTCAGGCTTCAGGTCGCCTTCGTCGAGCGCCTGGATCTTGCCCTTGAGGCGACGCAGGTTGAAGAACAGCCGCTTCTGGTTGGCGGTCGTACCCATCTTGACCAGCGACCAGGAGCGCAGGATGTATTCCTGGATGGCGGCCTTGATCCACCACATGGCATAGGTCGCCAGACGGAAGCCGCGATCGGGCTCGAACTTCTTGACGGCCTGCATCAGGCCGACGTTGCCTTCAGACACGACTTCGCCGATCGGCAGGCCGTAGCCGCGATAACCCATCGCGATCTTGGCGACGAGGCGCAGGTGGCTGGTGACGAGCTTGTGAGCGGCGTTGCGGTCGTCATGCTCCTGATACCGCTTGGCGAGCATGTACTCTTCCTGCGGCTCGAGCATGGGAAATTTGCGGATTTCGTCGAGATAACGATTGAGGCCGCCTTCACCAGCGGCAATGGACGGCAAATTGTTTCGGGCCATGAAGCACCCCCCTTTATAGTCTCCGGCCTCCGGGCGGCAGGCCGGGCATGTGGGTCTTCGTTAAGACCCCACGAAGCTACAAAATAAGTACGGCGAAAGCATGATTCAAGGAGTCCGGTTTCACTAACATGTGACGCCGGAGGCAAGACAGATCACGAATAGAGGCGCAGTTAAGATTGGAATCCTGCGGCCGAAATTCAAGAGGTGGCGCTACGTTGCGCCACGCAGGGCCTCGACCAGGGCCGCCATGTCTTCAGGCATCGGGGCCTCGAAGTGCATGGTCTCGCCGGTCGACGGATGTTCGAACTGCAGCATGAAGGCATGCAGGGCCTGGCGGTGGAATTGGCTGACCACGGACTTTGCCGCTTCCGGCAAGAGGTTGGCCTTGGTGCGGAAGGCCGCGCCATATTCCGGGTCGCCGATCAGCGGATGCCCGATGTGAGCCATGTGCACGCGGATCTGGTGGGTGCGACCGGTTTCGAGGTGGCATTCCACCGTCGATGCCAGGCTGGTGCCGTCGGGCTTTTCCAGATAGCGCTCGACGACCTCGTAATGGGTGATCGCTTCGCGGGCGTCGTCGCTGTCCTCGCGTTTTACGGCGCGCTTGGTGCGGTCTCCCGCCCGGCCGAGAGGGGCGTCGATGGTGCCCTTCAGCTGGCGCGGACGGCCCCAGACGACGGCCCGGTAGGCGCGCTCGAGCGGGCCGGTGCGGCCGTGATCGGCAAACTGGTCCGACAGATGGCGATGGGCGGCGTCGTTCTTGGCGACGACCATGACCCCGCTCGTTTCCTTGTCGAGGCGGTGGACGATACCGGGCCGCTTGACGCCGCCGATGCCCGAGAGGCTGTTGCCGCAATGGTGGATGAGAGCATTGACCAGCGTGCCCGTCCAATTGCCGGCGCCGGGATGAACGACAAGCCCTGCCGGCTTGCACAGGACGATAAGGTGGTCGTCCTCATAGAGCACGTCGAGCGGGATATCCTCGCCCTTCGGCTCCGGATCTTCCGGCTCGGGCAGGTCGATCTCGAAATGGTCGCCCGGCTGGACCTTCTTCTTCGGTTCGGTCACCAGCTTGCCGTTGATCGAAACAGCACCCTGCTCGATCAGGCTCTTGATCCGGTTGCGGGAAAACTCGCCCGAAAGTGCCTCGGTCAGGAAGGAATCGAGCCGCCCTGCGGCGTCCTCGCCCGCCGTCAGGACTTTCCTATTGGCTGCTGCTTGTTTAAAGGGGTCGTTCATTCCGTTTTAATTCCGATAAAAGGCCAATCATGACCGCGACCGCGCCCGATGACCAGGAAGACAAGCCGCTAGACCCGGCGATGGAGAATGTTCGCCGCAAGATGGTGCGGCTGCAACTCGTCTCGGCAGGCGTGATGTTGGTCATGCTTATGGCTGTCCTCGGAACGATTGTCTACAAGCTGACCCGCACGGACGAAAAGGCGCAGGCGCAATCCGCAGCCATCGCCGTTCCGAGCGAGGCGCCGGTCAATGCGGTTGCCGCCCTCCCGGCCGGCTTCACGGTGACCAACGTCGCGCTGTCGGGCTCGCAGGTGCTTTTCTACGGCAATCTGCCCGGCGCCGAGCCGCGCGCCATCGTCTTCGATATCGCCGCCGGCCGCATCGTGGCCGACATCACCGTCAGGACCAACTGACGGTATGAGCTCAAGCGCCTCGCCTCCGATCCGCATCGATGATCCGGCAGATCCGCGGATCGCCGGCCTCGTGTCGATCAAGGAGCGCGACCTGACGGGCCGACAGGGGCGTTTCATCGCTGAAGGCACGGTGGTGCTGCGCATGCTGGCGGCGGCGCATCGCTCCAACAGCGGGCTTGGCGCCGAGGCCATCCTGCTTCTCGAAAGCCGTGTGGCCGGCGTGGAGGCCATTCTGGCGGAATTTCCCGCTGACGTGCCCGTCTATGTGGCGGCGGCACCGGTGTTCGACGCGATTGCCGGCTTCAACATGCACCGTGGCGTGCTGGCACTCGGGCGCCGTGACGGCGTTGCCGGCCGGGACGCGCTGCTCGCCTCACTGCCGGCTACGAGCCTTGTGCTCGCAGCCTGTGGCATCTCCAATCACGACAATATGGGCTCGCTGTTTCGCAATGCGGCGGCCTTCGGCGTCGATGCGGTGCTGATGGATGAGACGAGCTGCGATCCGATGTACCGCAAGGCGATCCGCGTTTCCGTCGGCTCGGTGCTGACTGTGCCGTTTGCGCGCGAAGGGTCGGCGGCGTCGCTGATCGAACGGCTGCAGGCCGAGGGCTTTGCGATCTGGGGGCTGTCGCCGGCCGGCGAAACCGACATCGGCGGAATACCGCCGGCCAGGCGCACTGCCTTGCTCGTCGGAACGGAAGGTGAGGGGCTGCCGCCGGCCATCCTGAAATCCATACGCACCGCGCGCATTCGCCAGCGGCCCGGGCTCGACAGCCTCAATGTCTCGATGGCAGCCGGCATCGCGCTGCATCAGGTCGCCTTGATCAACGACCGGATCTGACGCGCACCGAAAGTGCCTATTCCTTCGGCAGGATTTCCTTTGCCCGCTTTGCCAGGCTCTTGCGGCCGGCCACATCGTTCTTGTCATCACCCGCGAGCAGGCTGAGGATCGGCGAGGCGGCGCCCTCGCGCGTTGCCGTCAGAGCCACCATGCCGGCGGCAATTTCCGCCACTTCCTCGCGCAAGGCATCGTCATGGGCGGTCGTCTTGGAATTGGTCAACCGTTCCGACAGGGCGGCCGCACGGTTCTTGAGTTCATGCGAAAGCGCCGCAGTTTCCAGCGGCGGCACGCCCGGTTGCTCGATGAGCTGCGCAGGGTGCGCGGCAACGCCCTCCGACGGCTCGCTGCCGCTTGCGCGACGGTCCTTGCGCGCTGGGAAGGCGATACCTGCCGCGCGCAACACCTTGGCGGCATCCCGCATGTCCTGGTTCACGTCTTTCACCTTGGTCTTCAGTCGTTCGATTTCATCGGCGCGTCGCTCGAGCGCGCTTTCGCGATCGGCGCCTGCAGCCAGTTCCCGCGAAAGCTTGTCTTCCAGTCGCTGCAGGCGGCTCTCGTCACGGGCAAGACGCAGCTCCATTTCCTTGGCATGCGCGCTTTCCGTCTTCAGATCTGCACGCAGCGCATCGCGCTCGTCGCGGAGCGTCGCGACGCGGCTCTTGAGGTTTTCGGCCTCTGTCTCGCCGGCGGCAAGGTCGAGGCGTAGATTGTCGATGGCGGCGGCCTGTTGCGCCAACTGATTGGTCAGAGTCTTGATCGTTTCCGCCTTGCCGGCGTTGTCGCGCTCGACGGTTTCGAGCGAAACCTTCATGCGCTCCAGTCGCTGCTCGAACTGTCGGATCGCCGAGCGCATGTCGGCGGCTTCGACGTTCATGTCGGCAAGCTGGGAATGCAGATCGGCATTCTCGCCGTTCAGGCGGCGTGCCTCCTGCAGTGTCTTCTCGTTGTTGAGCATCAGCGATACGCCCTTGTCGCGCTCGCGCTTCAGGGCTTGCTGCGTGCGTGCGTTCTCGGCGGCAAAGGTGGCGCGGGCGGCATCTTTCTGGGCGCGCACTTCCTGGGGGCTGAGCGGCATGGTCGCCTTCAGACGATCCTCGGCAAAGCGCACGATGCGGCGGTGAATGGCCGGCGCGACGAGAAGGCCGATGATGATCGCCGTCAGGAAGCCCAGGGCAAAGAGGAGCGAGAATTCAATCACGAGCTGGCCGTTTCAAAGCTGGACCGGAAGCAAACGCCCCGCCCGACCATCATAGTCAGAGCAAGGCGCTTGATGTTACTTTCCTGCACTAAACATGACGTTTCGTGCGCTGCAAGTATTTGACGCGGGATTTCGCCAAAGCGCACCCGCCATCTACAGCGCCGCGCGTCTTGTTAGACGCGCAAAGGTCGCTGTAGCACTTTAAATTGCTGCATGTTTTTTCCTTAAATCGAATAGGATTCAAGGAAACATGCAGTTAGGTCAGAAGGGGTTCCAGGTCGGGTTCTGCGTCATCTTGAGATAGCCGACATTGACCCCGAGCCGGGCGCCGATGCCGGTGCGGATCGGGACGACGACGATGTGTTCGTCGGTGAGCACCGTCATGCCGACGCCGGCCACGACATAGGCCGAACCGGAGACGCCGCCAAACCGCTTGTAGAGGGATGGCACGCTCGGAAGGTTGTAGACCAGCATCATCGTTCGGCTGCCCTGTCCGCCCCAGTCGATGCCGAGTGATGGCCCCTGCCAGAAGACGTTGTGCTGGCCGGCATTCTTGGTGTTGAGTTCGCCTTCCCCGTAGGTCAGGCCAGCGATGAAGGCGCCAGAACCTTCCTGTCCGAGGATATAGCCGTTCGGCAGGCCGTAACGTTCGAAGGCGCGCTCCACCACCTTGGCGAGGCCGCCCGAGGTTTCGCCGAAGAAGCCGTGACCGGCATCGACGATCTCCTGCATCGAATATTGACTATTCGCCTGCTGGGCATGGGCGGCGGATATGGCGCCGGCCATCAGGAACATCGTCGCCAGGATAGCGCGGCTGGCCATCGTGGCTGCCTTCATGATCTGCTGCATCGTTTCCTCCGTCAGGCGCGAAAATCACTCGCTTGCGGGTTTGCTATGGCCGGCATCGCCTGTGACGGCGCGGCCAGCGGGGGTCTGGACCATTTCCCTGCAATTTGAACCGATGGTCTTAACAATCGGTTTACCAAATGTGGTGTCATTATGATCCACTGATGAACGGCTGCGCCGGGCAGCCCATGGCTTGCGTCTTAGCGCCTGAGGCTTTACCGGCTCTGCCCGAGCGCGTGCCTCATGTCCGCATGCCGATGGAACCGAACAAGGAAAGACGATGGCAACGAATCCGAACCTGACATTGACGGGACCCGATCTGGCCGCGCTTCTGTGCAGCCGGGTTTGCCACGACATCATCTCGCCGGTCGGCGCCATCAACAATGGCCTGGAACTTCTGGACGAGGGCGGCGCCGATGCCGACGCCATGGACCTCATCCGCACCAGCGCACTCAACGCGTCGGTCCGCCTGAAGTTCGCTCGCCTCGCCTTCGGCGCCTCCGGCTCGGTCGGCGCGTCGATCGATACCGGCGAAGCGGAAAAGGCGGCCAAGGACTTTGCCGCCGCCGAGAAGAAGACCGAGGTCAACTGGCACGGGCCGCGCGCCATCATCGCCAAGAACCGGGTCAAGCTCCTCCTGAATCTTTTCCTCATCGCCTATGGGGCGATCCCGCGCGGTGGCGTCATCGACATCACGCTCGAAAATCCCGAGCTCGACGCAGTGTTCACGCTGGCCTGCAAGGGCCGGATGATGCGCGTGCCGCCGCGTCTGGTCGAACTTCTGTCCGGCACGCCGGAAGAGGCGGTCGATGCGCATTCGATCCAGCCCTACTACACGGTGCTGCTCGGCGAGGAAGCGGGCATGACGATCGATGTGGTTTCGACCGGCGAAGAGATCATCTTCACGGCGCGTATGAAGCCGGTCGACGCCTAAGTCCGGCGCTGCCTTTGCTGTTTTGATACATGTCCGGCGCGGTGTGGCGATGGCCCCCGCGCCGGACATTTGCGTGGCCACAGTTTGAGCGCCCGCCTTTCCTGGCTTTTGGCCGGTTCACCGAAAAATTAATATTTTCAGCGTGTTAAAAACAGCCGGAGAGCCTGCGTTAAGCAAGCTCCGTAACGAAATCTTTGCCAAATTTGTATAGGGTTGTTTCAGGCGTGCGAGCACGCGTATAGGTAAGTCATGAAGGAGTTGGACATGCGGCGCTTGATGATTGCCGACGGCTCGGATGTCGTCAGGAAAGTTGGGAAACGTATCCTGTCCGGCATGGGCTTCCTTGTCTACGAAGCGCCGAGCGGCCTTGAGGCGCTGGTGCGCTGCGAAGCCGAGCTGCCGAATATTCTCGTGGTCGACGCCGGCCTGGAGGGCGCTCTGGATCTCATCGCCAATATCAGGCGACTGCCGAATGGTGCGTCTGTGCGCATCTATTACTGCGTCGTCGAGGCGGATCTGAAGAAGATGATGGCCGGCAAGCGCGCCGGTGCCGATGATTTCCTGCTGAAGCCGTTCGATCGCAAGATCCTGACGAGCGTCTTTGCCAGCCAGTCGATGGCGGCCTGAACCGCAATAAACGTGTTTCCGGACTGAACAAGCCGCGGCAGTTGCTGCGGCTTTTTGCTGTCTCGTCTTGGCACTTTTTGCATGACACCCGAGATCAAGGCCTTGGCAGGCGCATGTCACCACCTTCGGACCTTTGACACCAGGAAGCACCTGATCACCGAGGGAAGGGGCGACCATAACGAAAAAACCCGCCTCGAAGGGCGGGTTTGTTCAAAAGGCGTCCGTTGGCGTCATGCCTGGATATGCGGGTCCATGCCGCGCCCGGAAGAAAGCTCGAAATCAGGCGGTTTCGGCGTATTCGGCACCATCCGGCTCGCGCAGAACGTAGCCACGGCCCCAGACGGTTTCGATGTAGTTGGCGCCGCCGGCAGCATTGGCAAGCTTCTTGCGCAGCTTGCAGATGAAGACGTCGATGATCTTCAGTTCCGGCTCGTCCATACCGCCGTAGAGGTGGTTGAGGAACATTTCCTTGGTGAGCGTCGTGCCCTTGCGCAGCGAAAGCAGCTCGAGCATCTGGTATTCCTTGCCGGTGAGGTGGACGCGCTGTCCGCCGACTTCCACCGTCTTGGCATCGAGATTGACGATCAGTTCGCCGGTCGAGATGACCGACTGGGCATGACCCTTGGAACGGCGAACGATCGCATGGATGCGCGCCACCAGTTCGTCCTTGTGGAAGGGCTTGGTCATGTAGTCGTCGGCGCCGAAGCCGAGACCGCGAACCTTGTCTTCAATTCCGGCCATGCCGGAGAGAATGAGGATCGGCGTCTTCACCTTGGAAAGACGCAGTGTTCTCAAGACCTCGTAACCGGACATGTCCGGAAGGTTGAGGTCGAGAAGGATGATGTCGTAGTCATAGAGTTTGCCGAGATCGACGCCTTCCTCACCGAGATCGGTGGTGTAAACGTTGAAACTCTCGGACTTGAGCATCAGCTCAATGCTCTGAGCCGTTGCGCTGTCGTCTTCAATTAGTAGAACCCGCATATTCTTCCCCTTTTCCGCCGCCCAAGGTCATCGTGGCCCCCTTACGCGATACGGATCCAGTCGTTGCCTGATTTGGAGGCTGCCATCAAATGGTTAACAAATTCTGATTCACTCTGGCAAGCTGTATCGAGATTGTTAAATATTTTTAGCAGTTCCCTGATTTCAAACGTGAATCCAAAATGGCACTTTTCATGCGAAACATGAGGAAATGCCGCTATCTGACTCTTCTGACTCGTTAATGCCGGGGCCGTCATATTTCGTGCCTCAGTATTTACGGAGCCTTAAATCATCACCCCTATGATTAACGATGCCCGTAAACGAAAGGTTACCAGCGGTAGGCTTTTGTTAATATCGCTGTCGATTTTCGTTTTCTGTCTGTTGGGGCAGGCTCGACGGGCCAAATCAGTAACCGGGGTCTCGTTATCCACGGGAGTATTGCGTATGAAAGCACGTGAGAGCCTTGTCCGCCTGAAGGAATTTCAGGTCAGGGAGAAGCAGCGTCAGCTGAGCCAGCTTCAGATGATGATGGCTGAGTTCGAACGGATGACCAAGGATCTGGAAAATCAGATTGTTTTCGAGGAAAAGAAGTCGGGCATTTCCGATCCCTCGCATTTTGCCTATCCCACTTTCGCCAAGGCTGCTCGTCAAAGAGCCGACAATCTTCAGGTCTCCATTCGTGAACTGAAGGCGCAGCAGGATGCGGCCGAACTTGCACTTGAAGAAGTGCAGGCCGAATTTGCGAAGGCGGCGGCGCTCGAGGAACGGGATACGACGACGCGTCTCAGGGCGTAAGCTCCTTAGCCGTTTCGAGGCAGATGATTTTCATTCTTTGTCGGGCGATGCCGATGGCATGGCCCGATCCGGCACGATTGTCACAAGAACGAAAAACCCGCGCGACAGGCATCTGTCGGGCGGGTTTTCCCATTTCGGAACTTTGGTGGTTTGCCGCCTCAGGCCTGGATCACGTCCTGCCAATCGGGATGGCGCAGCGCCTGCGCGCGCATGAACGGGCAGAGCGGAATGATCTTCCAGCCGCCCTTGCGCGCTTCGTCGATTGCATGTTTTGCCAGCGCCTGGCCGACGCCCTTGCCGCGCAACTCGTCGGGAACGAGCGTGTGATCGACGATGATCAGTTTCGGCGATGAGCGGGAATAGGTCATCTCGCCGGTATAGCCTTCGACGGTTGTCGAGTAGCGGCCGTGCGAACCGATTTCTTCGTGGGCGATATCCATCTCAGCATCCCTTCACATTCAACGTTTGCGTGTTGCTGAAGATGCTATCGCATGACTGCAGCATTCGAAACCGGTTTGGCGAACGCGAAGGGGAAACGCACTGTCGCCGAAATGTTGCCTATTGAAAGACGGGGCGGAGCGGGCGACGGAAAACGAAGACGGCGGCCACCGGAAATTCCGGAGCCGCCGTTCGACCTATGGCCCTGTTGGGGGCTTTTAGTGGCGATATTGCTGGATGCGTGTGGTGCGCAGGCCGGCCAGACCGTGATCGTTGATGGAGGACTGCCAGGAAAGGAATTCCTCGACAGTGAGGGTATAGCGTTCGCACGCTTCCTCAAGGCTCAAAAGGCCACCGCGGACAGCGGCAACCACCTCAGCCTTCCTGCGAATAACCCAGCGCCGGGTATTCGCCGGCGGCAGATCCGCAATCGTCAGAGGACTGCCATCGGGGCCGATGACATATTTTACACGTGGTCGCATCATTTCGGTCATGGGACTCTCTACACAAACTCAAGACCATATGTTGCTGACCTTAGCCCGCCACATTTAACATTTGCCTAAGCGGTCGGTAACAATTTGCTCATAATTTTAAATACTTCCGCACACTCCCTCGATCACTTCCGCAACGTCCCGCCGGCGATCGCGACGCCTGTCGCGCTCGACAAGAGCCGCCTTAATGCCCGGAAAGCTTTGGATTATCGCGGATTTTACATGGGAGCCATGCAATTACCACATTTCACTTTAACTAAAATTCTTGGTAACGAGGCGCCGAAATAAAGGATGAGCGACGTTTGTGCGCTCCCGAATCATTCTTGGTGCATCGTCATATTTTCACAACCGGTCGCGTTGCTTTCGCGGGCATGCCGGAGAGGGTGGCTGTATTCTGGCTGCCGGGTGAAGTTCATGCACCGGATGATTTTCGGGGCTGTTTGTATTCTCTCGACCAGGTGCGTTGGCACCGGTGATGTGGTGATCAGAGATGAAGGAATCGAATGAACCAGCCTTGCTGCGCGAGGCTGAGACGGCGGACATGATTTCCGAAATCGATACGGCTGCCGTCCGCACGGAATACGAACTTCTGCACCTGATGCGGCGGTTGATCGCGCGCTATGGCTTCGGCCATTTCATGATCGCGCGCCTGCCGCTGGCCGAGCAGCAGCGCTTTTCCGAGCGCCTGGTGCTCAGCAACTGGCCGTCGGAGCTGGTGCGCCAGTACGACGCCTGCGAGATCTTTCAGTCGAGCGTACTGGTCGAGCGCCTGCGTGGCACCAAGCTGCCGGTAACCGGCGGCGCCGAGCTGCTCGATGCCGCCGGCAAGCCGACCGACGAGGCGATGGTGCACCGGCTGCTGGCGCATCCGGAGATGGGGCGCCATTTCGCCGTCCAGTTGCATACGAGCAGCGGCGATCCCTTCGTCGCCATGCTGTCCGGGCGACGGGAACCGCCTGTCGGCGTCGAGCAGGCTACGCTCTATCTTTCCCTCGTGCAGCTGTTCGAATGCCTTGAGCGTACCTTCGACACCGGCAGTTCGGCGCGCGAAAAGCTGTCGAGCCGCGAGATCGAGTGTCTGCGCTGGGCGGCAGCCGGCAAGAGCAGCGACGAGATCGCCATCATCCTCGGCATCTCCACCTATACGGTCAGCAGCTACTTCAAGAGCGCGACCCGCAAGCTCGACGCCGTCAACCGCATGCAGGCGATCGCCCGCGCCATGAGGCTGAAACTGATCTGAGACGGACCGCCCTGACCGGCCTGGCGCCATAGCACCGCCCTTGCCGCCGGGCGGACAAGTTTCTATATGTCGGCGACTGGAGCCTCCCGCTTTTCAAGAAAGCGGAGAAGATACTCTGGACATTGTCGTGCTACAGCGATCTTGGCGCGTCTGAATAAGACGCGCGGCGCTGTAGAAGCCGAACGCGTGCCGCGTGCTATCGCGCAGGCATTGCATCGCATGAAGCGTGAAACAGGGGCGAGCGTTGTCGCTGCCACCCGAAGGCCGGATTGGATCCCGTGAATAGTCTCAATTTTGACCGCAAGCCCGAAGATACGCGTGTCGTTGTCGCCATGTCCGGCGGCGTCGATAGTTCCGTCGTCGCGGGCCTGCTCAAACGCGAGGGTTACGACGTTCTCGGCATCACGCTGCAGCTCTACGACCACGGTGCCGCCGTCCACCGTGCCGGCTCCTGCTGTGCCGGCCAGGACATCGACGACGCGCGACGCGTCTGCGAAACGCTCGGCATCCCGCATTACGTGCTCGATTACGAAGCGCGCTTCCGCGAAACGGTGATCAACCCGTTTGCCGAAAGCTATGTCGCCGGCGAAACGCCGATCCCCTGCGTTGCCTGTAACCAGACGGTGAAGTTTGCCGATCTCCTGGCGACGGCCAAGGAGCTCGGTGCCGATGCGCTGGCGACCGGCCACTACATCCGCTCGCGGCCGAGCCCGAACCCGCGCTATGCCGGCCAGCGGGCGCTCTATCGCCCGACTGACGCCGATCGCGACCAGAGCTACTTCCTCTTTGCCACCACGCAGGAGCAGATCGACTATCTGCGCTTCCCGCTCGGCCACCTGTCCAAGGCCGAGACGCGGGCGTTGGCGGAAGAGATGGGCCTTGTCGTCGCCCAGAAGGCCGACAGCCAGGACATCTGTTTCGTGCCGCAGGGCAAGTACAGCGACATCGTTTCCAAGCTGAAGCCGAATGCAGCGCTTGCCGGCGAGATCGTGCATCTCGATGGCCGCATACTCGGCACCCATGACGGCATTTTGCACTACACGATCGGCCAGCGCCGCGGCATCGGCATTGCCACCGGCGAGCCGCTCTATGTCGTCTATCTCGACGCCCGCTCGCGCCGCGTCATCGTCGGCCCCAAGGAAGCGCTGGAAACGCGCCGGGTCTACCTGCGCGACGTCAACTGGCTGGGCGACGAAGATCTCGAAGACGTGGCAGCCGATGGCTTCGACTGTTTCGCCAAGGTCCGCTCCACCCGCCAGCCGGCACCCGCCATTCTGAAGCGCGACGCCGAGGGTCTCTATGTCGAGCTTGCCGAGGGCGAAGCCGGCATCGCGCCGGGCCAGGCCTGCGCGCTCTATTCCGGCGTCGGTGAAGACGCCCGCGTCTACGGCGGCGGCTTCATCCGCAAATCCGAGCGGGAAGCCGGTGCCGAAGCCGCGTTGAAGGTGCTTCTGGCAGCGCCTGCGGCTGCCTGAGGCAGTCATTTCCGATCGCGCGGGAAAACTTCACATTTTCCCCGCGACTTGGCTTGACACTTGGCTGAACCGGGCCTTATAAGCCGCCCGTCCAGTCAAGACGGCTTCACCTTCGAAGCCCTGACGCGGTACCCGGCGGAGTAGCTCAGTAGGTTAGAGCAGAGGAATCATAATCCTTGTGTCGGGGGTTCGAATCCCTCCTCCGCTACCAAAACTACAAATTTCTTAACTTTATTTGATGATTCGATTGTTTCGGCTACGGCTCACTTTCGTCGTTCGTTGTTACTGGATGCCTTTGTCGGTCACCAAGCCGTTCCGCTGTGGGTCACTCTACTGGGATTTGCTGCCCCGCTTATTGCATTAGCCGGATCGGCGGTCGGTTACGTCGTTAAACTTTACCAGGGTGCTGCGGCCCGTAAGAGAGATCAGTTTTTTGAGCTGATGGCTTTCATAGACAGCCACGACAGACCGATTGCCACGAAGGTTGCTGCCGTCTACCGACTGCGCGACTTCCCGAAAGATAGAAATTTCATAGTCCGCTTTTGCCGAACGCAACGTGAAAACATTCAGGGCAGTGCGGCACAATCCTTAAGGGAGGAGATGGACGCAACAGCGCTCTTTTTCCAAAACAACTCGGACCCAATCTAGCTTTGATAGATTCACCCTTGGCTCGCTGCCCATTGGGCTACGAACAGTTTGACTAGACCGATCGCGATACTCAGTTCACCATCGTGATACCCAGCTAGCAAAATCGGCAAAGCCAAAGACCTCCGCTGCGTCTCCCAATTCAACGCAGCAGCGTTTGAAGGTGCTCGAAGCGAAACTGTTCTGTAAGCGTTGCGGACATCGCTTCCACAAGCGCTTCGCAGTCGCCTAAACGTTGCGTTGAGTGCCGCTAAATTGCAGGCAATGGGAGAGGCAATTGCAGTTCGAATACACCGATCCGCAGGGTCGTGTCCCCACAGGTGGTGTAGCTCGGCGGTAGCGAAGCCGCTCGCGAGCGCGCCCTCAACAGCGCCGTAGTGAGCGGGCGGCGGAGCGGTGGTCATCGATGTTCTCCGGTAGGGTCGGGTTGCTGACACCAACCTGATTCGAAGGAACCACCGATGACCGACGACATGATGAACCTGCGTGCGCTCGTGGAGAAGTCCCCCGACGCCGATCTTTTGCGCGAGATGATCGGTTTTGCCGCCGAGCGGCTGATGGAGCTGGAGGTGGGCGCCGCCACCGGTGCCGGCTATGGCGAGAAGAACCCGCTGCGGACGGCCCAACGCAACGGCTACCGCGAGCGGGATTGGGAGACGCGCGCCGGAACCGTCGAGCTGCGCATTCCGAAGCTCAGGAAGGGCTCTTACTTTCCGGGCTTCCTGGAGCCGCGGCGCATGGCCGAGAAGGCGCTGACGGCGGTCATCCAGGAAGCCTATGTGCAGGGAATCTCGACCCGCTCGGTCGACGATCTGGTCAAGGCCATGGGCATGAGTGGCATCTCCAAGAGCCAGGTCAGCCGGCTGTGCGAGGAGATCGACGGCAAGGTCAAGGCCTTCCTCGAAATATCCTCCGCCGTGGCCGGTGCTGCAATCGAAATTGTCAACGTGGATCGCCTCAAGGAGATGAACGTTGTCAACGGGGGAAATTCGGATGTCTCCTTGAGCGTCCAGGCTCGTAACAAAATGCTTTATGTGCTCGGAGAGAGAGATTCCCTCTACGGACATCACAAGGTATTGTTCTGCTATATCAAAGGCACTGGATTTGTGTTCTTCGGCCTGATTGAGGCCCAAGGCCGTGAAGCGGAGTTAATGCAGTTTGAGGCAGTCGAGTTAGTCGTCAATGGAGAGAAGCTTGCCATCGATATTTCGGACAGAGCGATGCGTTTTGTCTCGGGGCGATATGTTGCAATCAACTGTCGGCTGTCTCACGAAGAAGCGCGCTTGATCGCATACTCTGACAGTTTTGGGGTCATGGTCCGCGCTTCGCGTGAGGCGCCGGTGTTCCTTGGGATTTTTGCGATGTCGACCGAGGGCGGCAGAGAACAGCTTGAAACGTTTTTCGGCGCACTGTCCGTGGAGCAATAGGAACAATTGTTGGGGACCTAGGCGATGTTGGCGGCAACTGTCATCAACAACGGTTTTGCCATCGCGAAAATACCAGGTTTGGCGGCTTTCTGAGAACTCAACCTGAGCGCCCGCGCTGCACGCCCTCTCCATAACGTCCGGCAACACAATCTTCACCCTATCGCTTCTCACCCATGACTATGCCGATGGTGCAGGTCCGGATAATGCGGGTGCTTATGCCGCATCGGTTCGTGGCGGTGCCAGTGGGAATGCGGTTCGGTGACCGGGCCGTCGTGGCTGTGGGTGTGATGTTCGTCGTGGATATGGGCGTGTTCGTGCTCGAGCGCCTCGTGGGTGTGTTCGTGGTCGTGGCGCTCTGCCAGGTGCATCCAGAGGCCAAAGGCCATCAGCAGGCCGGCTGAGAGGAATTGCAGGGTGATCGTGTCGCGGAAGAGGGCGATCGAGAGGAGGGCGCCGATGAAGGGGGCGAGCGAGAAGTAGGCGCCAGTGCGCGCCGTGCCGAGATGGCGCAGGCCGAGCATGAAGAAGACGAGGCTGATGCCGATGCCGAGGAAGCCGACGAGGGCGGCGGCAGCGGTGAGGCCGACGGACGGCAGCGAAGCGCCGAGCGACAGGGCAAGCGCGAGGTTGGTGGCGCCCGCCGCCAAACCCTTGATCATCGCGATCTGGACGGGATCAGCCGACGAGAGCTTTCGCGTCAGATTGTTGTCGATGCCCCAGGCAAGGCAGGCGCCCGCGATCAGCAGGCTGCCGCGGTCGAGGCTCAGGCCCGCACCGTTCCACGACAGGAGAACCGCGCCGCATAAAATTGCGGCTGCGCCCAGGAGCAGGCGGCGATCGACATTCTCGCGAAACACCAGCCAGGCAATCGCCATTGTCGCCAGTCCCTCGAGGTTGAGGAGCAGCGATCCGGAGGCGGCCGTGGTCTGGGATAGGCCGAACATCAACAGTAGCGGGCCGAGCACGCCGCCGAACAGGATGACTGACATCAGCCAGGGAATATCGGCGCGCGCCAGCGGCGCTTCGACGCCATCGAGCCCGACCAGGGCGCGGGCGCGGTGGACGATCGCCAGGCCAATCCCGGCGCCGAGATAAAGCATGCCGGCGAGCAGCCAGGGATCGACGGAACCGAGCAGAAGTTTTGAAAGCGGCGTCGAGGCGCCGAAGAGAACTGCGGACCCCAGGGCGAGGGGAACGCCGGGCCAGAGGTGGGAATGATCGCTCGACATCGGAAACTTCCTGGCATCGGATGGGCATCGGCCATGAGGCGGCCGGTGCGGTCCATCCAAGCAGCAAAGTCATGCCAGGGGAAGTCTTTGTTCGTGCCGACAATGGGAAGGGAGATTTCTCCACCAGGACATCGGCCGTTAAAGTTTCAAGGAGACCGGCCGGCTCTGCCTGACGCGGAGAATAGCGCCGGCCGACTGCGCAACGGTCAGGCCGCGATCATGGCGATCGCCGTACTTAGGTTCGCCCGCCGCCTTGCCGCCAAGAGTGCGGCTATCAGGGAGATCTGGAGAAAAGCGCCAAACTGGCCGTGCGGATGAACGTTGGGCAGATCGAGGTCGATCTCGCCGGTACGTCGGCCGCGGTCTCGAAGCTCTGGGGGTGCCTGAACCGGTCGTAGCCAATGGCTGCCCGCCCAGGTTGCTGCTGCCAATTCAGCCTCCTGCTGTCAGCGCGGAACGCTGGCGGGCCGACCATTGCCGTTGTAGGCTAAACGCAACTTTGAATATATGAGCGATTCGGCGAATATTCGAAACTCCGTGCTGGCCCGTTTTCCGCTATCTTGGCCGCGTGTATGCTGATCAGTCTGCCGGCCCAGTCTCAGGCCCTCACGGATGATCTGACCACGGGAACGCTGACCGGCACCTGTGAGAGCCTCATCGTTGCAGGTGAAGACTGGACGAGCCAATGTGACGGCATGCTGGTACAATCGGTTTATCCAGACGGCCGATCCGGTTTCACGGTTTTCCTCAAGTCCGGCGTTGCAGTGACTTTCCGAGGACGCGAGGCCGAGAAGCCCGACCCGGACAGTCAGTTGCAGAGCGTCAACAGGATCGTTGTGGACCCCGGTAAGGAAGCGGCTGAATTCGAGATGAAGGAAGTGGCTGGCGGATGCGGTTACACCAACCCCTTCAAGGGCGAGGCCATGACGGTATGCGAGGCCACCGATATCGGCAAAAGCCAGTACGCTCTGCAGTTCAGGTCCGACGGAAAGCCGCCGCAGATGGAGCGCGATCGGAGTGACCAGGACGAGGCGAAGCGCGAAAGCTCTGAGCAAAAATTTCAGGTGGGCAGTTGGACTGGAGACCCATTGGATGGGGGACGAAAAGGCTGTCTGATGTCGAAAAACGTCGACCGAAAGATCGCGCTCATCCTGTATGCCGACCGTAATCAGGCGTTTCACCTCAGCCTCTTCAACAACAGCTGGAATCTCACCGAGAAGAGCGCATCCGCGGGTGACTTGAGGATCGGCGGCAAGGCGTTTGCACTACGCGAAGTCGATATCCGCACGCCTCATCTCCTGACTGTTCACGTCGGCGCTGACAGGGACGCGTTGCAATCGGCGTTAGCGCAAAGCGCTGAACTGACGTTTCAATCGGCCGGCGCTGCGCAAACCAGGGTCGATCTCGCGGGAGCCGATGAGGCCATCAAGGCGCTCAATGCCTGCGTGAAGTGAAACGCCGTGTTTGCCGGCCACGGACATCAGGTTTTCGCGGTGAGGAGTTCGAGGCGAAGACCGTCGCCTCGTGTGGCTGCCAACGCGTGGAGGGTGAGCAGGGACATCATGGCTGGCTCCATCGTTTGATCGAGCACTCTTGCCCCTCAGCGTCGGGCAAGCCACCCGGTTTCCTGCCCGGTGGAAATCGAGACGGCGCGCTTTAGCGATGGATGGACGAGGTGATCGTGCTGTAGTCGGGCAGGGTGATGTCGGCAATTTCTGCCGCCCGATATTGGGACAGGGCCACATTCATGAAGGCGATCACTGCCAGAGAGAAGGCCAGAACGGTGATGGAAACGCCGAAACCGGTCTTGATCATGTCCGTATCCTCCAAGCCTTGTGTTTGCTGTTGAGAGACTGTCAAACCGTGGCATGGAGACTATCCTGTGGCGTCGAATGCGCTGTTCCCCGGGTAACACGCCGTATGGTTACCGAATTATGAACGGAAAAATCGGTGCCAATCCTGGCGAGGAGCGTCGAGAATGCTCAGGCTTGCCGGATTTCGACGCTATCTCCCGGCGCCAGCGCCCGGTGCTGGACGATGGCTCGCCGATCCTCGGAGAAGCGGAAGGCAGCCCGCTCTACATCCTGGTGAAGGAGGGGGAGCGCTGGATGATCGCCATCGGCCAGAACACCAAGATCCAGACGGAGGCGATCATGACGCAGCAGAAGGAGATCAGCGCCAGCGACGCAAAGTAGCCGTTGGTGTTGGCGCCGTCCGTTCGGTTGTAAGCTGAGGTTGCGCGATCGGAGAGCGGCGCGGAGCTGGCCGCCGGCACCAGGCGCAGTCAGACGCTCGGCGCCGGGTCGATCTCGATGAGAAACACCTCGCACGGTGCCGGCGCCTTCACCGTGGCCGCAACCGGCCCCTCGAGGATCACCGCATCGCCGACGGAAAGCGCAAGCGTCTGGCCGTTACCATCCAGCTCCACCGCGCCGCGATGGCAAAAGACCATGGTGGTGGTAGCCTCGCTCGCCAGCGAATGCTCGCCGTCGATCGCCAGCCGGCGCACCTGATGGATGAGCTTGCGCCGGCGGGTCATGACATTGAGGTCGACGATCGTGCCGTTAATCAGGCTGGCCGATGTGGCGACGTCGGCGGGGAAGGCAAGGGGCGCATCCGCCTCCGTCAATCGGGCCGGGTCGCGGCCTTCGATCAAGAGCGTCATGCCGTTGCCTTTAAGGATCGACAGCGTGCGGTCGATGCCGGGAAAAGCAGAGAAGGGGCCATCGCTTGCGACGGTCGCCATGCTCACCCGCCAGTCAAACTCCGAAAGCGATGCGCCTTCCGGAAAGACTGATATCTCGATGGTTTCGCCGCCGCCGTTTTTCCAGGGCATGCGCTTGTGGCCGGAGGCGGGCAGGAGCTTCATGGCGTCTCTTCCTGAATGACGAGCCGCATGCGGTCGAAATCCTCGTTCATCGGCCGGTCGTCTGCATAGACGGGAACGACGGCGCGGATGCGCTGGTAGAGCGCCTCGGTGCGTTTCGCCTTGGCCGTTGCGCGGGGCTGCAGGTCATAGGCCTGTGCGGCCGCGAGCAGCTCGATTGCAAGAATGCGCTCGAGGTTGTCGACGATTTCAAGCGCCTTCCATGCGGCGGGCGTGGCGTGCGTCAGGATATCCTCCTGCAGCGCCGAGGTGATGCCACCATCAAGGCTGGCGGGGGCTGCTAGGCGACGGTTCTCCGCGGCAAGGGCAGCCGCCGTATACTGGGCGATCATGTAGCCGGAGGAAACACCACTGTCGCCGGCGAGAAAGGCGGGCAGGCCACTGACGAGCGGGTTCACCAGCCGGTCGATGCGACGCTCAGATATCGCGGCAACTTCGGCAACGGCGACCGCGAGACTGTCCATGGCGAGACCGAGTGCTGCTCCAACCGCATGAGCCTGCGAATGCACCTCCGGCGCCTCCGGCGTGCCTGAAACGGCCGGGTTGTCGGTGAGGCTTGCCAGCTCCCGGTTCACCACCTCGGCCACATGGTCGAAGGCGTCGCGGGCGGCGCCATGCACATGCGGCACGGCGCGCAGGCTCAAGGGATCCTGTGTGCGCGTGCCGGCGCTTGCCGCCAGCATTGGGCTATCCTCCAGAAGGTCGCGCAGCGTCTTGCCGACCGCCTGCAGTCCGGACGAGTGCCGTAGCGCCAGCGGGCCGGCGGCAAAGGCATTGGCCTGGCTGCCGAGGTTTTCATAGGTCAGCGCCGATGCGGCATCCGCCCAGGCGAAGAGTTTTTGTGCGCGCGACAGCGCCAGCGCGGCAAGGCCGGTGGCGCAGGGCGTGCCGTTGACGAGGCTCAAGCCCTCCTTGGCCTGCAACTGCAGGGGCTGGAGCTCGAGCCGACGCAAGGCTTCGGCACCGCTGACTGTTGCCTTGCCGTCGTTTGCCGAGCCATGGCCGATCAGCACGAGGCCGATCGACGCGGCATGGGAGAGGTAGCCGACAGAGCCACGCGACGGAATATTGGGGATGAGGCCCGCATTGAGCAGCGCCAGAAGTGCCTCGACCGTCTCGATGCGGACGCCGGAATAGCCATGGGCGAAATTGGCGATCTGGGCAGCCATCACCGCCCGTGCCTCGGTTCGCCCGAGCGGCTCACCGACGCCGCAGGCATGGCTGAGGATGATGTTGCGCGACAGCGCCTGCTGGTTTTCCCGGTCGATGATGACATCGCAAAGCGCACCGACACCTGTGTTGATGCCGTAGCCGCGGATGCCGCGATCGACCAGCGCCTCGACCACGGCGCGGGCCTTGACGATGCGCTGGCGAGCGGCCGCGGAAAGCGTCAGCCGAGCGCCATCTGCGACCGCGGCGATCTCGACCCAGGTTGCAGGTCCATCAAGCGTGACGGTTTCAGTCATGAGTTTCTGGCCTTCCCTGGCGGCGCTGGACGAACCGGGCGACATAGTCGTTGGCGGGCTTGTCGAGAATATCGTCAGGCGTTCCCACCTGCACCACCTGGCCGTCCTTCAGGATGGCGATTTCCGAGCCGATGCGCAAAGCCTCGTCGAGATCGTGAGTGATGAAGACGATGGTCTTCGACAGGTTCTGCTGCAGCTGCAGCAACTGGTCCTGCATGTCGGCGCGGATCAGCGGATCGAGCGCCGAGAAGGCTTCGTCCATCAGGATGACATCGGTATCGGCGGCAAGCGCCCGGGCAAGGCCGACGCGCTGTTTCATGCCGCCCGAAAGCTGATGCGGGAACTTGGCGTCGTAGCCGGAAAGCCCGACGGTCTCGATCCATTTCATGCCGATGTCGCGGCTGTCGGCCTTGGAAAGGCCGCGCACCCGCTGGCCGTAGACGACGTTCTGCAGCACGGTGCGGTGCGGCATCAGGGCAAAGCTCTGGAACACCATGCTGACGCGGTGCATGCGGAAGGTGCGAAGCGCCTTGGCGTCGAGCTCGAGGATGTTGCTGCCGTCGAAGACCACCTGGCCGCTGGTCGGTTCGATCAGCCGGTTGATGTGGCGCACAAGCGTCGACTTGCCCGATCCGGACAGGCCCATGATGACGAAGATCTTGCCGGCACCGATCGTCAGGCTGACGTCGTTGAGGCCGACGCTGCAGCCGGAGCGGGCGAGAATCTCAGATTTGTCGAGGCCGTCCTTGGCCATGGCGAGTGCCGCCTTGGCGTCCTGGCCGAAGATCTTGTAGACGTTGCGGATCTCGATATCAGCCATTGCGGGGATCCTCCGTCCGGCTCTTGCCGAAACCTTGCGTGATGCGGTCGAGTACGATTGCCAGAATGACGATGCCGATGCCGGCTTCCAGGCCCTTGCCGACGTCAAGCGTCTGGATGCCGTTCAGCACCTGCTCGCCGAGGCCGCGCGCGCCGATCATCGAGGCGACGACCACCATCGACAGCGCCATCATGATTGTCTGGTTGAGGCCGGCCATGATCGTCGGGGTTGCCAGCGGCAGTTCGACGCCGAAGAGGATCTGGTTGGGGCTGCCGCCGAAGGCCGTTGCCGCTTCGACCACCTCGTGGTCGACCTGGCGAATGCCGAGGTCGGTGAGGCGGATCAGTGGCGGCACGGCATAGATGATGGTGGCGAGGATCGCCGGCACCTTGCCGAGGCCGAAGAGCATCAGCGCCGGGATCAGATAGACGAAGCTCGGCATGGTCTGCATCACGTCGAGCACCGGCAGCGTGATGTTGCGCACCAGCCGGCTCTTGGCGACGAGAATGCCCATGGGAACTCCGATGGCCACAGACACCAGCGTCGCCATCAGCATCAGCGCCAGCGTCTGCATGGTAAGATCCCAGAGGCCGAGCACGCCGACGAAGAACAGGAGCGCGCCGACGGCGACCGTCAGCGTCCAGCGCTTGGAGCTTTGCCAGGCAAGCGCCATGAAGGCGAGGATGACGACCCACCAGGGCAGGCCGCGCAGGATCCATTCGATGAACAGCACGGCTTTCAGGATCACCGCGCTGATCGCCTTGAAGACCCAGCCATAGCTGCTGACCAGCGTCTGGATGAACTCGTTCACCGGCGCGCGGATGGAGAGATTGAGGGAATCCGGAAACATCGGATGTCGTTCCTTGCTCGGGCCATGACGGACGCAATGCCGCCGCCGATGGCGCTTGCCTCGGGGTGTCGAAGGGTGGGGCCGGCGCGGGTCCGATGGGACCGCCCTGTCTCAGACAGAGGTGAGGCGCATCAGACCCGCGTCGGCCGACCGAACGGACTTTACTTCAGGCTGGCTTCGATCTTGCCGCGGGCCTCGTCGGAGACCCACTTGCCCCAGATGTCGCCCTTGGTCTTCAGGAACTCGGCCGCTGCCGCCACTGCATCGACCTTCTGGTCGGTCATGTAGGCAAGGCTGCCGTTGACGTCTTCCAGAGGGAAGGTCGCCTTTTCGAGGATGGCGATGATCTCGGGGGCTTCCTGGGCGAAGGTGCTGTTGACGCCGTAGGAGACATCGACGGACGGGAAGGCGCAGCCCTGGTCGCGCTTGCCGGTGGCGCTCGAAAGCTCCTTCCAGCAGGCTTCGTTGTAGGCCGGCTCTTCAAGCTGGACGAGCTTGAACTTGCCCATGATCGCGGTCGGCGACCAGTAGTAGAACAGGATCGGCTCGCCCTGCAGATAGGCCGAAGTGATTGCGGAATCGAGCGCCGTGCCGGTGCCGGGACGGAAGTTCACATAGGTCTCGCCGAGCTTGTAGGCATCGAGCTTGGCGGTGCTGACACCCTCGCAGGTCCAGCCGGACGGGCAATTGAGGAAGCGGCCCTTGGACGGCTCCTCCGGATCGGCGAAGAGTTCGACGATCTTGGCATCGGAAAGCTGCGAGACGCTCTTCAGGTCCGGCGCTTTGGCCTCGATGTTGCGGCTGGCATCGCCCTTGATGACGTATTCCGGCACGAACCAGCCTTCGCTGGCGCCGACGAAGGTCTTGCCGATGGCCACGACCTTCTTTTCCTCGACAGCCTTGTTCCAGATGTCGGAGCGGCCGAGCCATTCCTCGGCGAAGATCTGGACGTCGTTGTTGGCGGTCGCCTGTTCGAGCGTCACCGAATTGCCGGGGATCGAATCCACCTGGCAGTCGTAGCCCTTCGACAGGATGGTTTTCATCACCTCGGTGATGAACGCGCCGCTTTCCCAGTCGATGCCGGCGAAGGTAACGGTCTTGCCGTCGCCGCAATAGGAGGCGCTGGCGTTGCCGGCAGAAGCGGCAAGCACGAGGCCGGTGGCGGCGAGGGTGAGTTTCAGTTTGCTGATCGACATGCGCATTCCCCTTTTTTTGATAGTCGCTTCGATTGCTACTTCAGTTTCATAAGCACCCGCGCGAAAGCACGGTCGATGTCTTCCTCCCGATCATGGCGTCCGTTGCGGATCTTCCACTGTCCCGCGACCATGACGTCGCGGACGGTCTCGCCGCCGAGCGCAAACAGCCAGCGGTCGAGGGTCTGATTGCCGCTTGCGGCGGCGATGTACGGATTGGAGCCGTCGAGCACGACGAAATCGGCGCGGGCACCGACTGCAATGCCGGCAGCCTTATGGCCGACAGCCTGGGCGCCACCCTTGAGGGCCGCATCGAAAATGGTGTGGCCGACCGATGCGCCCGGGCCGGCGGCGAGCCGGTTGCGACGCCGGTCGCGCAGGCGCTGGCCGTATTCCAGCAACCGCAGTTCTTCGGCGACGCTGGTTGCCACATGGCTGTCGGTGCCGATGCCGAGGCGTCCGCCTTCGGCGATGTAGTCGACGGCTGGAAAGATGCCGTCGCCAAGATTGGCTTCCGTTGCCGGGCAAAGGCCGGCGACCGCGCCCGACCGTGCCAGCCGCTGTCTTTCCTCGTCGGTCAGATGGGTCGCGTGGATCAAGCACCAGCGCTCGTCGACGGGCATTTCGTTGAGCAACCACTGAACAGGGCGGCGACCGCTCCAGGCAAGGCTGTCTTCGACTTCCTTGGTCTGTTCGGCGACGTGAATATGGATCGGTCCGTTGACGGGTGCACGTTCGAGGATCGTGCGCATCTCTTCCGGGGTCGCGGCGCGCAGTGAATGGATGGCGTAGCCGAGCGTCTGGCCATTGTCGCGGCAGATCGGCGCCAGGCGTTCCAGGAGTGCGAGGAAACGATCGGGGTCATGCAGGAAGGGGCGCTGGCCGACGTTCGGGGCGACGCCGCCGAAATTGGCATGAGCGTAGAAGACCGGCAGATGGGTGAGGCCGATGCCGGTCGATTGCGCGGCAGCGAGAATGCGCAGCGACATCTCGGCCGTGTCGGAATAGGGCGTGCCGTCGGCGGTGTGGTGCAGGTAATGGAATTCGGCAACGTGGCCGAAGCCGCCCTTCAGCATCTCCATGTAGAGCTTGGCGGCGATCGCCTCGACGTCGTCGGGGTTCACCAGTCCGACCGTGCGGTACATTTCTTCCCGCCAGGTCCAGAAACTGTCGTTGCCGCTGCCGGCGACCTCGGCGAGGCCCGCCATGGCGCGCTGGAAGGCGTGGGAATGCAGATTGGCGACGGCTGGAATGAGCGGTCCGGCAACGCGTTCGTCGCCGTCGGCGATCGTCTGATCGGTCTCAATGGAGGCGATCCCGCCTGACGCATCGAGCGCAATGGCGACATTCTGCGCCCAGCCTGTCGGCAGAAGCGCATGGTCGGCGAAGAGCCGGTTGACGGGAAAAGTTGCCATGTTGCGATTTTCCTGTACGTAGTTGTATATGGAACTATAGATATTTTACGGTGGCGCGCAAGCGCGAAATGAACGAAAAGAATCATTGCCGGATACGCATGATTTGTTTGCTTTCCGGAAAGGGCGGGAAAAATGCCGATAACGGCACTCAGGCGAAGGATCGAAATGGCCGCATTCGAGGACGGACCGGTGCCACGCTACGAGGCGGTGAAGCAGTTCATCCGCACCCGCATCGACAGCGGGGAATGGCCGGCACATCATCGTATTCCTTCCGAAAACGAGATCGTCGCCGATCTCGGCGTCAGCCGCATGACCGCGAACCGGGCGCTGCGGGAGCTGGCGACCGAGGGCGCGATCACCCGCGTTCAGGGGGTAGGGTCGTTCGTCGCGGCACACAAGGGCAGCACGGCGCTCTTGGAAGTGCGCAACATCGCCGACGAGATCCGCGAGCGCGGCCACGCCCATACTTCGCGCATGACGCTGATGCAGGAGGAGGTAGCACCTTCGGAAATCGGCTATGCGCTCGGGCTTGTTACCGGCGCACGAGTTTTCCATTCGATCATGGTGCATTCGGAAAACGGCCTGCCGATTCAGATCGAGGACCGGTTCGTCAACCCGGCCATCTGCCCGAAATACATGGAGCAGGATTTCCGCGACATGACGCCGAACGCCTATCTGACGGCGGTGGCACCGATCACCCGCACCGAACAGATCGTCGAGGCGGTGTCGCCGCAGCCATGGGAATGCAAGCTGCTCGGCATCGACCGCAACGAGCCTTGTCTTATGATCCGGCGTCGCACCTGGTCCGACACCGCCAATGTGACGACGGCGCGCCTGCTCTATCCCGGGACGCGCTATCGCCTTGAAGGTGTGTCGCAATAGTCAGGAGACCCGTTCGGTCGATTCGGAAGTCGGCATGATGCCGGATGTGATGGAGGCGACACTATGGTTGAAGACGCGCTGAAGCTTCGCACGCAATTGCCAAGGCCCGATGTGACGCCCGAGGACGCTGCGCGCATTCTTTCGGAGCATTTCGGCCTTTCCGGCACCCTGACCGAACTGGGCAGCCAGCAGGATCGCAACTACCGGATCGACACCGGCGAGGCACTTTTCGTCCTGAAGATCTGCCGAGCGGCCTACGATCCGCTGGAACTGCAAGCCCAGAACGCCGCCTTGTTGCATCTCGCCCGTCAGACCGGCTCGGTGCGGGTGCCGCAGGTCATGCGCGCGCTCGATGGCAACGACATCGTCGATGTGACGGTGCGCGGCGAGGACTATCGCGTTCGCCTGTTGACCTATCTCGATGGCGTGCCGTTGACGCGGCGCAAACATCTGACAGCGGAAACCGTGGCCGCGCTCGGCGACATTGCCGGGCGGCTGGCGGTGGCACTCAGCGATTTCGATCATCCGGGCCTCGACCGCGAGCTGCAATGGGATCTACGCCACGCCGCACCGGTCGCCTTGCACCTGCTTTCCGCCATGACCGACGAGGGCCTGAAGAAGCGCATCGCCGAGGCGATGGTCGGAGCCATGCGCCGGCTGCAGCCGCTGACGGCCGATCTGCGCCTCCAGGCGATCCACCATGATGTGACTGACGACAATGTCGTCGGCCAACCGGATGCGGCCGGCCGGCCGATCCCGGATGGCGTCATCGATTTCGGCGATATTCTGAAGGGCTGGCTCGTCGCAGAGCTCGCCGTCACATGCGCTTCGCTGCTGCATCATGCCGATGGCGATCCTCTCTTCGTTCTGCCGGCCATCAGGGCCTTTCACGCGGTTTGCCCGCTTGAGGAAAACGAGCTGAAGGCATTGTGGCCGCTGATCGTTGCGCGTGCCGCGGTTCTGATCGCCAGTTCCGAGCAGCAGCTCACCATCGATCCTGAGAACGCCTATGTGCAGGGCAACGCGGCCCATGAGCGCGAGATCTTCGACGTTGCCGTCTCCGTACCGCCGGCCATGATGCAATACGCGATCCTGCGTGCCGTCGATGCGGTACCGGAGGCGACGATGCCGGTGGTGGGTGAGGGATTGCTCGTCGACATCGAGCCTGCCGGCGTGCGCCAGATCGATCTTTCCATCTTGAGCCCGCTGCTTCCCGAGGAGCGCTGGCAGCACGAGGCGCTGCCGGCCTCGTTGCTGCAGACGGCGGCGCACGCGATCGGGATGGCGTCGACCCGGTATGGCGAGTACCGGATGACCGAGAGCGCGCTTCGGGCGTCCGCGCCGATGCCGACCTTCGCCCTGCATGTCGATCTCTGCCTGCCGACCGGGACTGTCGTCAGGGCACCCTTTGCCGGCCGACCCGAATGGCATGACGGGCGGATGGTCCTGAACGGTGGGGCGGTCGTTCTCCATCTCTCCGGTCTCGAACCGTCCGAGGATACGGAAGAGACGGTTGCTGCCGGCACGCCGATCGGCACGGTGGTCGAGGCCGGCCATGGGCTTGGCCTGATCCGGGTGCAGCTCTGCCGCGAACCGGGACTGAACCCGCCGCTGTTTGTCCCGGCCCATCAGGCGGATGCGTGGCGCATGCTCTGCCCGTCACCATCAGGCATCCTCGGTTTCGACTGCGATGCGCCGAGACCGCATTCGACCGACCTGCTTGACCGCCGCAAGCGGCACTTCGCCAGGCAGCAGAAAAACTACTATCGCAATCCACCGCAGATCGAACGCGGCTGGAAGGAACATCTGTTCGACGTCGAGGGCAGGGCCTATCTCGACATGGTCAACAACGTCACCATCCTCGGCCACGGACATCCGCGGCTGGCGGCAGCGGTCGGCCGGCAATGGTCGCTGCTCAATACGAATTCGCGTTTCCATTATGCTTCGGTCGCCGAGTTTTCCGCGCGGCTTGCAGCACTCGCGCCCGATGGCCTCGACACGGTGTTCCTGGTCAACAGCGGCTCGGAAGCGAACGATCTCGCCTTGCGGCTCGCCTGGGCCTTTTCCGGCCAGCGCAACATCGTCAGTCTGCTCGAGGCCTATCACGGCTGGACGGTGGCGAGCGACGCGGTCTCGACCTCGATCGCTGACAACCCGCAGGCGCTTGAGACCCGCCCTGACTGGGTGCATGCCGTGGTGGCGCCAAACACCTATCGAGGCCCGTTCCGCGGCGCCGGCACGACCGACAATTACGTCCGGTCGGTTGCGACCAAGCTGCGCGAACTGGAGGACGGGGGGCAAGGCCTTGCCGGCTTCATCTGTGAGCCGGTCTATGGCAACGCCGGCGGCATTCCCTTGCCGAAAGGCTATCTCGACGCCGTCTATGCCATGGTTCGCCAGCGCGGTGGTGTCTGCATCGCAGACGAGGTGCAGGTCGGTTACGGCAGGCTCGGGGACTATTTCTGGGGTTTCGAGGAACAGGGCGTCGTGCCCGATATCATCACCATCGCCAAGGGCATGGGCAACGGCCATCCGCTCGGCGCCGTCATCACGCGGCGTGAGATTGCCGACGCCCTGGAGAAGGAAGGTTATTTCTTCTCGTCATCAGGCGGCAGTCCGGTGAGTTCCATCGTCGGTCAGACGGTGCTCGATCTTCTCGAAGAGGAGAAATTGCAGGACAACGCGCGCGTCGTCGGCGGCTACCTCAAGACGAGGCTCGAAGCGCTGGAGCAGCGGTTTCCGCTGGTCGGCGCCGTGCACGGCATGGGGCTTTATCTCGGTGTCGAGTTCGTCCGCGATCGCGAAACGCTGGAGCCCGCGACAGAAGAGACCGCGGCCATCTGCGATCGCCTTCTTGAGTTTGGCGTCATCATGCAGCCGACCGGCGACCACCTGAACGTCTTGAAGATCAAGCCGCCGCTCTGCCTCAGCCGGGAAAGCGCCGACTTTTTTGCCGACATGCTCACGCGTGTTCTTGACGAGGGTTGGTAGACGCGGGTCCCACCGACGGCAGACGCCGGTAGGACTGCCTCACCAGCCGGCGAATTCTGAAAGCACCGCGTCTGAAACCCGGCCGGCTACGACATCGCCAAAGGCGCGGTCGAGAATGTCGAGCGCCTGGTCGATGTCCGCGTCCGAGATCGTCAGCGGCGGGGTCATCTCCAAAACGTTCGAATTCATGCCGACATAATAGACGACGAGGCCGAGCTCATAGGCGCGGTAGATCAGCTTGGCCGTTTCTCTTGCTGCCGGTGAACGGCTGTCGCGGTCGGCAATCAGCTCCACGCCGCAGGCAAGGCCGCGTCCGCGCACATCGCCGATCAGCGTGTGACGCCCGGAAAGCTGCCGCAGGCCCTGGCGCAAACGTTCGCCCTTTCGGTGGGCAGCTTCGGCCAGTCCCTCGCGCTCGATGGTTTCGAGCACGGCAAGGCCGGCAGCTGTCGACACCGGGTTGCCATGTAGCGTCTGCATCGCAAAGGCCGTGGCGCAATCCATGATCTCGGCCGGGCCGATCGCTGCCGAAAGCGGCAGGCCGCCGCCGAGCCCTTTGCCGACCGTCAGGATATCGGGCACAAAATCCTCATGCTCGAAGCAGTGCATCCTGCCGCTGCGGCCGAGCCCGACCTTGACTTCGTCGCAGACGACGAGGATGCCGTGCCGTTGGCAGAGATCGGCAAATTTTTCGAAGAACCCCATCGGCGGCACGATCAGCCCGCCGTCGGACTGGATCGGCTCGATGAAGGCGCAGCCGATCCGCTCCGGCGGTGCCGAGGTCGCAAACTGCTGTTTCAGGAGGTCGAGGATTGCCTCGCCTGTAACGTCGCCTTGATAAGGCCGGTAGGGATCGGGGTAGGGCAGCAGGATCAGCCCCTCCGCCTTGGTCGCACCCGCCTGGACGCTGTGGCCGGAAAAGGCCATCGAGCCGGTGGTGCAGCCGTGATAGGCGCCAATGAAAGAGATGACGCCGGTGCGGCCGGTGGTTTTGGCGATCGCCCGGAAGACTGCTTCGTTGGCGTCGGAGCCGGAATGGCCGAACCACACCTTGTTGCGTCCCTTGCCGGGGAAAAGGCCGAGCAGTTTTTCCGCAAGGGCGGTCGCCGGTGCGTTGGCGGCGGAGAGAACGCTTGCGCCCGCCGGGTTGGCAACAGCCCGCGACACGGCCTCGACCAGGGCGGGATGGCCATAACCAAGGCTTGCAGCTCCCCAGGCGCCGGAAAGGTCGATCAGCTCGCGGCCGTTCTCCTCGACGAGACGTACACCCTTGCCGCCGGCGATGGCGAGCGGAAAGAAGCGCAGCTTCTGCAGGTTGGCAATCGCGTGTCCGTCCCTGGCGTAAAGGCCTTCGGTCACGGGCGGCACTCCCTGAGGCTCGTCTGGAGACAACGGGTCAGCCGCTCACCCCACGCCTTTACGCCCGCGTCGGTATCGATCAGGTCATGCCTGACTTCGATCAGCACGCCCGGCAGCTGGCGCGCGTCGGCATGCACCGGCACCGTATAATCCTCGTCCGGGTGGATGTTGTAGGGCTCGTTGTCGCCGATCGTCAGTTGCTCTTCCGAACTCAGGTCCCGGATCAGCGACTGCGCGAAAGCCTCGGCATCGCGATAGAGAATGCCCGCCTGCCACGGGCGCTGATTGCCGAAATAGACGGGGGTGAAACTGTGCACGCCAACGACAAACGGCCGTTCACCCCTTGTCTGCAGTAGATCAAGGCGCCGGGAAACGGCATCGGCGAAGGGCCTGAACAGCGTATCGATCCGCTGCTGTCGCTCCATCTCGCTCAGATCCCGGTTGGCCGGGATCTCCGTCGTTTCGCTCACTTCCGGAATGAAGGACGGCGCCGAAAGCGGACGGTTGCAGTCGATCACCAACCTTGAATAGTTGGTGAAGAACAACGGCGCGTCGAGGCTGAGGCTTAGATGCTGGGCGAGTGCCAAGGCCCCGATGTCCCAGGCGATATGGCGCTGGCGCTCGTGTTCGGGCAATCCCATGTCACCGAGTGCACGCGGCATGCGGTTGGACGCATGCTCGCACAAAAGCAGGAACGGCGATTTGCCGTCCGGGTTAAACACCGCATAGGGCGGCGGCTCGTCGATCGCCAGAAGCGGCTGGCGGGCGTCGTGCCTGCCGCGTCGGTCGTCGGGGCTCTTGATGGCCGTTGTCGAAGTCATGGGAGCCTATCCGTATCAGTAGACGGCCGCGTAGCGGGCGCAGAGTTCGTCGGGGGAGAGGCCGTCGACGATCTCGATTTCCTTGCGCTTCATCGCGACGTAGCAACCGAGGAAGTCCTTGGCGAACCAGCCGGTCACCACCTTGTCTTCGGCAAGCGTTTCGAGCGCTTCCGGCAGGCTTGCAGGCAGGCGGCGGATGCCGAGCTTCTTCTGGTCCGCGTCGGAAAAATCGGACGGGTCCGAGTTGATCAGCGGCGGCTGTTCGAGGCCAGCCCGGATACCTTCGAGGCCGGCCTTGAGCAGGACGGCCAGCGACAGATGCGGGCTCGCGCAGGCGTCGGCGGCGCGGTACTCCATGTTGAACTGCTTGGCCGGATTGCTGCCGGGCAGATCCAGCGTCGGGCAGATGCGGAGCGTCGCCTCGCGGTTCTTTTCGCCAAGGCAGGTATAGGCAGCGCTCCAATGGTGCGGAACGAGCCGCATGTAGGAGAGCACCGACGGGGCGGTGAAGGCGGTCAGCGCCGGGAGGTGGCGGATAACGCCGGCGGCGAAAGACCCGGCGACCTTCGACAGGCGACCCGGGCGCGACGCGTCGAAGGTGACAGGATTGCCGTCAAGATCGGTGAAGCTGACATGTAGGTGCACGCCGTTGCCCACGCCGTTGGCGCTCGTCTTCGGTGCGAAGCTTGCGTTCCAGCCGAAGAGGGCGGCCACTTCCTTGGTGATGGCGCGGATCGTGGCGCCACGGTCGGCAGCGGTCAGCGCATCCGCCGGGCGGCAGGTGATCTCGAACTGGTCCTTGCCATATTCGGGCAGGAACATTTCCGGCTCGGCGCCCGCCTCCTGCAGTGCCGTCATCAACAGCGGGCCGAAGGGTTCGGCACGGCGTTGCGCGCGCAGGCCGAAGGACGGCGCGTCGGGCCAGTCGACGCCGAGAAGCTGGAACTCCTGCTCGACGGCGGAGATGACTTTCAGCCCGGCCTCGCGCTCGAATTCCTCAAGCGTGCGCTTGAGCAAGCTGCGAACGCAGCACTCCCACGGGTCGCCTTTGAGGTCGGTGATATCGGAGTGATAGAAATGCAGCGGGGTGACGTCGGGCAGGCAGGTGACGCGCGCCTTGCTGGCGGGGTCGGCCATCAGCCTGAGGTCGCCGGCCGAGCCCCAGGGATTGTTTTCGGCGATCTGGTCGAAGGGTGTCAGCGCCAGATTGGCAGGCACCCAGCCGACGCCCTTGCGCAGATAGTCGTCGATCTGTGCAGCGGCAAAGCTGCGGCCGCGGGTGATGCCGGCGATGTCGGTGGTGACGAAGGTCGCGAGTTCCGTCAGTGCGGAATGAGCCTTGCCGTTGTTGGTCTCGGTCATGAATTCCCCTCTTGTCTCAAGATCTTCGGCAGCGGCTCAGGCTTGGCGCAGGCCCTGAAGGCGGTTGACGACGGTGTCGGTATCGGTGGTCCAGCAGTAGCCGGAATAGGCGCGAAGGGCGCCTTCGTGGCGCTCGGGGCTGTAGGTCGCACAGGCGTCGCTGACGACGGTGACGAGATAGCCGCGGTCGGCGGCGTCGCGCACCGCCATGTCGACGCACTGGTCGGTGATGACGCCGGCGATGATCAGATAGCGGGTGTTGAGGTTGCGCAGGATGTAGTCGATGTTGGTCGAGTTGAAGACGCCGGAAGAGGTTTTCGGCAGCACGATCTCGTTGTCGACAGGCGCCAGTTCGGGAATGACCTGGCCCTCGGGCGAGCCCTTCGGCACATGCATGTCGGAAAGCTTGTGGTCGAGCGAGCGGTCGCGGCCGTCAAGCGTCAGGCTCTCGATGATGGTGTGCAGCACTTCGCAGCCGGAACTGCGGGCCGCCTCGAGGATGCGGACCTGGTTGGGGATCACCGTCTGGCGCAGCCGCTTGTGATAGTAGCTGTCGGCGTCCTGCGGGTGGGTCGGATCGAGATTGGGTTCGCACCAGATGCGCTGCATGTCGACGAACAGCACGGACGTGCGGCCGCGCTCGTAGTCGCTGTCGCGCCTCAGCATGTCGTCACCGACCTTCACTGTAACGGCACTCATTCGGATTCTCCTCGGTTGTGGTCCTGGCCTTTCGGCAGATAGTCAGCGGCCGTCGTCGACGTTCGGGTTGAGAGCGTCTTCGGTGATGGCGTAGCCGCGGCGCAGCTCCTCCATCTTCTCGATGCGGGCGCGCGATTGGGTGGCGAGACGGGCCGTCAGCGCGGCGATCAGCGCTTCCGTCTGGGCGATCGCCGGCACCATCGTGTCGTAGGGCGAGACCGTATCGACCGGCGCCGTCAGCGTGACGGTGGCGAATTCGGCGATCGGCGAAAGCCACCGGTCGGTGAACAGCACGATCCGTGCGCCTTGTGCGGCCGCCTGCTTGGCGAAGCGAATGGTGTCGTTCTGGTAGCGGCGGTAATCGTAGACGAACAGCACGTCGCGTTTGCCGAGATCGACGAGCTGGTCGACCTGGTCGGCCTGGCTGCCGTTGATCCAGCGGGTGTCGCCGCGCAGCTGCTTCATATGCGACCAGAGCAGGCCGGCGAGAAAACCGCTGAACCGACCGCCGAGGCAATGCGCTCGTGCGCTCGTGTCTGCCGCCGCATCGACCGCCGCCTCGAAATCCTCCGACGGCAGCATCTGCATCGAAGCTTCGAGCGCATGGATGCTGGCGCGCAGGAAGTACTGGTAGAAGTTCTCCTGTTCCAGCGACGGCCGCCGCTCGTCGAGCATCGACAGCGGCGAACTCATGCGTTCCTGCACTTCGCCGAGCAGCGCCTTCTGAAACTCCGGATAGCCCTCGAAGCCAAGCTTGTTGGCGAAGCGCACCACGGTCGGATTGCTGACCCCCGCCGACGAAGCCAGATAGGCAACGGTATTCAATCCCGCTGCCGGATAGTTCGACAGGAGCTGCCGCACGATCTTCAGTTCCGATCGTGTGAAAGTAATAGCCCCGTCTGTCAGTCGATCCCGGATTGCCACGATTTCCGCCTCCCAAAAATGATGGCTTGAACCCCGATTTCTAATTTTTGTTACATAATTGCTAGCAGAGAATGTTTTTTGAAACAAGATTGACATTTGATCGCGATGGGATAACTTTCATTACGGGAACTGGCCCGAGCCAAAAACAAAGGCGGGCCGACAATTCGGGGGAATGCAGATGGTCCGCGTCAGGCGAGAAACCGTCGTCGGTATCCTTTTAACGTCGTTGCCGCTGCTGGTGGCCGCTGCCGTCGCTTCGCTGGTTTTTCCGGGGAGCGGTGAGCGCCTCGTGACGCTGTTCATGATCAACGTGATCGCAGTGCTCGGCATCGGCATGTATGCTGGCAATTCGGGCATCGTTTCCTTCGGCCATGTCGGCTTCATGGCGATCGGCGCCTATGCGTCCGGCCTTCTCACCATCAACCCGATCGTCCAGAAGACGGCGCTGCCGCACCTGCCGGAATGGCTCGCCGGCATCGGCATGTCGTTCCTGCCGGCGCTTGCCGTGGCGCTGGTGGTCGTGGCGCTAGTCGCGGTGCTGATCGGAATACCCGTCGCGCGCCTTGCCGGTTCATCGGCTTCGATCGCGACGCTCGGCTTTCTCGTGATCGTCCATGTCGTGTTGGTCGCCTCGACCGATATCACCCGCGGCAGCCAGACCTTCTTCGGCATCCCGCGCGCGGTCAATCTGTGGGTGGCGTTGCCTTTTGCGGTGGCCGCCATCGCCATCGCCCGTCTCTACCGGGATTCGAGCGCGGGGCTGAAGTTGAGGGCCTCACGTGAGGACGAGATCGCCTCGACCGCCGTCGGCGTCAATGTCAGGCTTCATCGGTTTGTCGGCTGGGTCCTCGGCGCCATTCTGGCAGGGGCGGCGGGCGCGTTGCTGGCGCATTTCCTCGGCGCCTTCTCGCCCAAGGACTTCTATTTCAACCTGACCTTCGTGCTGCTCGCCATGCTGATCCTCGGTGGCGTCACCACCGTTTCGGGTGCGGTCGGCGGAACGGCCGTGATCATGCTGATCGTCGAGCTTCTGCGCAAACTCGAAGGCGGTGTCGACCTCGGCTTCGTCACGCTTCCGACCGTCTTCGGTCTCACGGATATCGGCATCGGCGTTGCGATCCTGGTGGTGATGTATCGGCTCCAGGACGGGATCTTCGGGGTCCGCGAGCTGGATGAGCGTCTTGCCTGGTTGAAGCGCTTTGCCGCAAAGCCTGCGACAGCCTCCGACAGCGCGCAAAAAATTGCTCCGGTCCCACCGGGCGGAACACTCAAGGTCGAAAATCTCGGCAAGAAATTCGCCGGACTTGTGGCGCTGGAAAACGCCAATTTCGAGATCAAGCCGGGTCTCGTGACCGGTCTCATCGGCCCGAATGGGGCCGGCAAGTCGACGCTGATCAACAGCGTCTCCGGCGTCGTTCCGCCGTCGAGTGGCCGCGTGCTGATCGACGGCAAAGATATCGCATCGCTGTCGGTTCACGCGGTTCCTGTCGCCGGCCTCGCGCGCACCTTCCAGAACATCCGCCTGTTCAAGAACCTGACCGTGCTCGAAAACGTCACGGTGGCGGCGAGTGCTTTGAAGGGCAATGGCGAGGACCCGATGGAAAGCGCCCGGCTGGTGCTTTCAGAGGTTGGGCTCGACGGCTTTTCCGACCAGCTTGCCGGAACACTTTCCTATGGCGCGCAACGCCGTCTCGAGATCGCCCGCGCACTGGCCTTGAGGCCGCGCTACCTGCTGCTCGACGAGCCGGCGGCCGGCATGAACCCTGCCGAAACGCAGGAACTGATGCACGTGCTCGACCGCATCCGCACGAAGTACCGCCTCGGCCTGCTCGTCGTCGAGCATGACCTGAAGCTGATCATGCGGCTCTGCGATATCGTCGTCGTCCTCAACAAGGGCCAGCAGATCGCCATCGGCACACCGGCGGAGATCCAGGCCAACCCGGCTGTGATCGAAGCCTATATCGGCCGTCGCCGTTCGTCAGCGCAGGCGCAGCATGAGGTTGTCGAGGCCACCGGTCTCCGGCCGGGCACAGGCAGCCTTCACAATCCAGCTTGATCAGCAAACGAAATCAGAAAGAGGGAGCTTACCGATGAAATCGAATCTCAGGGCACTGTGCCTCACCACCATCCTTAGCGGCTTCGCGCTGTCGCCGCTGCCGGCATTTGCCGAAGATTTGGTCATCGGTCTTGCCACCGCCCAAACCGGCGGCCTTGCTCCCTATGACCAGCCGTCGCTGAAGGGCCTGGAAATGGCCGTCGAGGAAATCAACGCGGCTGGCGGCGCTGCCGGCAAGTTCCCGATCAAGCTGGTGGCCAAGGACACGCGCTCGGACGCTGCCCAGACGGCACTGGTGGCGCAGGAACTGGTTGATCAGGGCGTCAAGATCATGATCACGCCTTGCGATGCCGATCCGTCGATCGCCGCCGGCCAGGTGACGCAGGCGGCGCAAATCCCTGCCTTCTCGTTCTGTGCGACCACCCCGACCATGCCGCTTGCTGTCGGCGACTACATGTTCGGCAACTATCCCGCCGACAACGTCCAGGCCGCAGTGCTCGCAGCCTACGCCGTCGAGAAGGGCTACAAGAAGGCTTACATCCTCAAGTCTCCCGATAGCGCCTATACGCTGAAGCTTCCGGAATATTTCGGCGAAGCCTTCAAGGCCAAGGGCGGCGAGCTTCTGGGCGAAGGCACCTTCAGCATGGGCCAGCAGGATTTCGGCGCCGAAGTCACCAAGATCAAGGCGATGAATCCGGCACCCGACGTCATCATGACGGCTGCCTACGAGCCCGATTTTCCGGCCTTCATCCGCCAGCTGCGCGGCGCCGGCGTCACCATTCCGATCCTCGGCAGCGACGGCATCGATTCGCCGACGACATTCGGACTTGGCGCCACCGTCGACGGCGTGGTCTTCACCACGGCCGGGTTTGCCAGTGAGGGCAGCCCGCTCGCCGACTTCAACGTGAAGTACAAGGAGAAGTTCGGTCAGGTGCCGGATACGGTCTACATTGCCAACGGCTACGACCTCGGCAAGGTCATCGACGCTGCCGTGACCGAAGCCAACAGCATCGACCCGGTCGCCATCCGCAACGCCATCGCCTCGCTCGAAAACGTCCAGGGTGTCACCGGCCCGATCAGCTACGCCGGCACGCAAGGCATGCCATTGCGTTCGGTCTCGCTGGTTCGCATCGGAGGTGGCAACCGCGAGCTGATCAGCCAGGGCGTTCCCGCCGCGGCCGACATTCCGGCCCCCTGAGCCGCCACCACTTGCGATCTTCGGCGTCGCGCCGGAGATCGTTCGGCCGCCTGCAGGGCCGTCTCGCAATCCATGGCAAGGACTTTGCCCCGATGATGCACAGTGAAATTCCCGCTCAGAAGCCCCTGCTCGAAGTGAGCGGCCTCAAGGTTGCCTATGGTGCCGTCGAGGCGCTGAAGGGGGTCGATCTCACCGTCAACAAAGGGCAGATCGTCACGCTGCTCGGCGCCAACGGCGCCGGCAAGAGCTCGACGCTGAATGCGCTGATGGGCCTGGCGGCAAAGAAGGCGGGGCGGGTGTCGTTCAATGGCCAGGACATTTCCGGCCTGCCGCCGGAACAGATCGTCAGGCTCGGCATGACGCTGACGCCGGAAGGCCGGCGCATCTTTCCAAGCCTGACGGTGGACGAACACCTGCTGCTTGGCGGCGCCATGCACAAGGCGCGCGGGGTGATATCCGACGTGCGCGAGGACATGCTGTCGCGTTTCCCGATCCTGAAAGAACGTCTTAGCCAGAAAGCCGGTTCGCTGTCCGGTGGCGAGCAGCAGATGCTGGCGATCGCCCGTTCGATGATGTCGTCGCCCGACCTTTTGCTGCTCGACGAGCCTTCGCTCGGGCTGGCGCCGCAGGTGGTCGACCTGATCTTCGACCTGATCGCCGGTCTGCGCCAGAAGGGCCTGACGATCCTGCTCGTCGAGCAGAACGTAGCACTTTCGCTCGAAATCGCCGACGCGGGCTATGTCATGGCGAACGGGCGCATCGTGCTCTCCGGCACTGCCGCCGAACTTCGCAATTCAACTGAAATCCAGGGTGCCTATCTCGGCGCTTGAGGCCGGGGGCAAAGAGGTCACAACGATGGACATGTTCCTGCAGCAGCTGGTCAACGCGCTGAGCCTCGGCGGCACCTATGCGCTTCTCGCGCTTGGGCTCGCGGTCGTCTTCTCGATCATGGGGCTGATCAATTTCGCCCATGGCGAACTGATGACGGCGGCGGGCTACGGGCTGTGCTTCGCCCTTCTGCTGGGCGTGCCCTTTCCGCTCGCCATCTTCGGCGCGCTGATGATCGCGGTGGCGCTTGCCATGTTGATGGAGCGCATCGCCTTTCGGCCGGTGCGGGGCGCGAGCGGCACGACGCTGCTTCTCACCAGCTTTGCCGTCAGCGCCATCCTGCGCGTCATCTTCCAGAACTTCATTTCGGCGCGGCCGAAGCCGGTGCCGATGCCGGAGAGCTTTTCCGGGACGATCGAGATCGGTGGCCTTCACCTCGGCCTGATCCAAGGCACATCGATCCTGGTCACGGTCATCATGCTCGTCGGGCTCAACCTCTTCCTGCGCACCACCGTTCTCGGCCGGGCGATGCGTGCGGCTTCGGAGGATTTCGCCATCGTCCGGCTGATGGGTATTCGCGCCAATGCCGTGGTTGCGACCGCCTTTGCCATTTCGGGACTGCTCGCGGGCGTCGCGGGCATTCTCTGGGTGGCGCAGCGCGGCAGCGTCGATCCGCTGATGGGCTTCCTGCCGGTCTTGAAGGCCTTCATCGCCGCGATCATTGGCGGGCTCGGCAGCCTCTCCGGCGCCGTTGCCGGCGGCTTCCTGCTCGGCTTCATCGAGGTGTTCCTGCAGGCCTATCTGCCGGAAAGCCTGCTCAGCTACCGCGATGCCTTCACCATCCTGCTCGTCATCGGCGTGCTTCTCTTCGCGCCGCAGGGGCTGCTTGCGCGCAAGACGATCGTCAAACTCTGAAGGGTTGCGCCCCACCTGTCGGTTGACCAGAAAAAACGCTCCGGCGTCGGAAATGTCAGACGGTGACAGATCCTGCTGTTTGACGAAAGGGGCATCCCCACGCCCTCTTTCCGGCCTTGTGCCGGAATCCAGCGATCCGACGTCGGTCGGGTCAGAGGACTTTTCAGCCCAAGGACTTGGGCTGGCTGGATCCCTGTGACAGGCACAGGGATGAGGGAAGTCTTCGCTGGTGTCGGGATTTCCCGATCTGCTATGACGAGGCCTGACTTGTCGACTGTCCGCTGTCCATCATCGCCGTACGTTTTGTCGGAACCTCCAGATCCCCCTTGGGAAAGCTGCCACAAGCGGCGTTGCGCAACGCCTCGCTCCGAGCAGACAGACAGAATGCAACCGCCCCTTGTCAAACGCCAGAAGCGAAAAACGCCGCGGTGAGGGCCGCGGCGCATGGTTGGTTGGTCTATTTATTGGCGCAATTCCGGAGGGAAGACCTTCTCCGGATTTGCCTGCGATCAGCGCGCCGGCGGCGCGTACATCAGGCCGCCCTGGCTCCACAGCTTGTTGAGGCCGCGGTCGATCTTGAGCGCACTGTCCTTGCCCAGGTGCTTTTCGAAGACCTCGCCATAGTTGCCGACGGCGGAGATCGCCTGGAAGGCCCATGTCGGGCCGAGGCCCAGCGCCTTGCCGGCTTCGTTGTCGATGCCCAGGAACCGCTTCTGGCCGACCGTGCCGCTTTCCTGCATCTTGGCCGCGTTCTCCTTGGTGATACCAAGTTCTTCGGCCTCGATCATCGCGAACAATGTCCAGCGAACGACCTTGAACCACTGCTCGTCGCCCTGGCGCACGGCCGGTCCGAGCGGCTCCTTGGAGATGACTTCCGGCAACACGACGAAGCGGTCCGGGTCGTTCAGCGTCAGGCGCTGGGCGTAGAGCGCCGAGGCGTCGGTCGAATAGACGTCGCAGCGCGCCGTGTTGAAGGCCTGGATCGTCTGGTCGGGCTTTTCGAAAGCGATGACCTGGTACTGGATGTTGTTGGAGCTGAAGTAGTCGGCCATGTTCTGCTCGGTGGTCGTGCCGGTTTCCGTGCAGACGGAGGCGCCCGAGAGTTCCTTGACGCTCTTCACGCCGAGGTCGTTGCGCACCATGAAGGCCTGGCCGTCATAGTAGTTGACGCCGACGAAGCTCATGCCGAGATCGCTGTCGCGCGACAGCGTCCAGGTGGTCTGGCGCGAAAGCAGATCGACTTCGCCCGACTGCAGCGCGGTGAAGCGCTCCTTGGTCGAGAGCGGCACGTATTTCACCTTGTCCGGGTTGCCGAGCGTGGCCGCAGCGACCGCGCGGCAGAAGTCGATGTCGAAGCCGCTCCACTCGCCCTTGTCGTTCGGCGCGGAAAAGCCGAGCACGCCCTGGCTGACGCCGCAGCGAAGTTCGCCGCGTTCCTTGACGACATCAAGCGTGGCGGCGCTGGCTGCCGTTCCGGCGAGAAACGCCGCACTCGCAAGTGCTAGAATTCCAAGTTTCATTGTCCTGTTCTCCTCTTGTTATGCAGTTTTAAAGGCACGCGTCTTCGCTGCCGGGGCACGTGCGCGTCCCGGCCAACTGGCTATCGTTTCGGCGGTATCGAGCCCGGTCTTAACCGAGCTTCCTGCTCACATCCGCAAAGGTCTCTTCGAGGACGGCGAGCAGATGATCGGCGTCGCGTTTCGAGAAGATCATCGGCGGACGCATCTTCAAGACGTTGTCATGTGGCCCTTCGGTGCCCATCAACACGCCGCGCTGGCGGGCGCCGTTGGAAACGGCCCGGGCAAATTCGGTGGCGGGTGCCTTGGTATTGCGGTCGCTGACCAGTTCGATGCCAAGGAACAGCCCCATGCCGCGGACGTCGCCGATCACCTCGTAACGCGCCTGCATCGCCCGGAAGGAGCCGATGAGGTAGTTGCCGATAGCAAGTGCGTTGCCGCGCAGGTCCTGCCCCTCGATGACGTCGAGCACGGCAAGGCCGACGGCGCAGGAAACCGGGTTTCCGCCGAAGGTGTTGAAGTACTCCATGCCGTTGTTGAAGCTGTCGGTGACCTCGCGGGTGGTGACGACGGCGGCCAGCGGATGGCCGTCGCCGATCGGCTTGCCCATGGTGACGATGTCGGGAACGATCCCTTGAGTCTCGAACGCCCACCAGTGGCTGCCGACACGGCCGAAGCCGACCTGAACCTCATCGGCGACGCAGACGCCGCCGGCTTCGCGCACCAGGCGATAGACTTCCTTCAAGTAGCCTTCGGGCAGGAACACCTGGCCGGCAACGCTCGGGATCGATTCCGCGATGAAGAAGCCGAGGCCTTCGCCCTTTGCCTGCATGGCCGCGATCTGCTCTGCGACGCTTTCGGCAAAGCGCTTGCCGTGTTCTTCTGCCGGCCAATCGGCGGGCGCGCGATAGCTGTCGGGAACGGCAGCGACATGGACATGCGGTTTCGGGCCCTTGCCGCCTTTGCGACGGAATTTGTAGGGGCTGATGTCGATCAGCTCCTGCGTGGTGCCGTGATAGGACCAGTCGAGCGTGATGGCGTTTTCACGGCCCGTATGCGCGCGCATCATGCGCAGCGCCAGGCTGTTTGCCTCCGAGCCGCTGTTGACGAAACCGGCGACTGTCAGTTCTTTCGGCAGCGTCGCGGTCAGCCGTTCCGCATAGGCGACAATATTGTCGTGCAGATAGCGCGTGTTGGTGTTGAGGATCGCCGCCTGCTTCGTCATCGCCTCGACGACCGCGGGATGGGCGTGGCCGATGTGGCAGACATTGTTGAAGCAGTCGAGATAGGCGCGGCCACTGTCGTCGATCAGCCAGACGCCTTCGCCGCGCACGAACTTGATCGGCTTTTCGTAGGAGATCGACAGGTTCGGCAGCAGCAGTTCCTTGCGCAGCTTGACGATCTCGTCATGCGCACGACCGCTCTTTGCGTAAAACTCCTCGGCAATGCCGGCGAAGGTGCGCGCATCGGGGAAGAGCTCGGCCCAGACGTCGAGATATTGCGGTTCGCCGACGCCGAGGATTTCGGTCGCCGAAAGGTTTGCGTCGATGGAAAGCTGCAAATGCAGGTGCGGCGCCCAGCCGCCGTTTTCCATCGGAGCACCCATTTCGCCGACGAGCGCACCGGCTTCGAGCCGGTCGCCAGCCTTGATCCGGCCCATTGTCTCGTGCGCCAGATGACCCCAGAGCGACACGAAGGGCGGGCAGCCCTCGGGTTCGTGGCGAAGCGCAATCAGGCAGCCGTAACCAAGCGGGTCCGCCTCGATCTCGACGCTGACGACGGTGGCGGCGATCGGTGTGAACACCTTGGTGCCGGCTGCCATGAACAGGTCGAGCCCGAGATGGCAGGTGCGGCGGGTGTTCTCGACCAGCCGTGAGACGAACATTTCGCCGGCATAGACGGTGCGCGCCTCACCCCAGGGGCCGATGCCGAGATCGACGCCGTTTTCGCGGCAATAGTCTTCCCAGATCGCCTGGGCCTCATCCGGCTGTTCACCGGCGGATTTCACCGTCATCGGATGATCAGGGTCGCCGTAGGGCACGAGCGCTGCTGGGTAGGTCGCGGCCGGGCGTTCGAGCAGCGGCGCGAGCGCCTTGCGGTTTTCGCTAATCCAGGCGGTAACGCCGCGCGTTCCCGGAGCTGCCTCGAAGCCGCAGGCCTTGCGCAGGATCGCGGTGGCAAAGCGCGGGTTCATCCGGTCGAGTTTGCGCAAGAGCGTCCAGGCTGGCCTTTCGCTGATGGCAAGGTAAGGATTGTCGGTCGTGTGGGCGCGGCGCGAGGCCGAGATCGTCACCGAGGTGACGAGCCGCATGGCGATGAGGTCGAAGAGAAGATCGACTTCCTCTTCGAGCAGCGGATATTCCGCGTGGAAGCCGCGGGCGATGGCGGCGGTGGCGCCGATCGGGTCGGGATGGTCGAGACCGGCATAGGCGGCGGCAATGGCGACTTCGGCAATGACGGGCGCATAGAGTGCGTCGCCGAAATCGATCAGCCCGGAGATGCGGTCATGATCTGATTTGTCGACCAGTACGTTCCAGTCGTTGGCGTCGTTGTGGATGACAGCCGACCGCAGTGTCGCCAGCCTCGGCTCCACCGACTTTGCAAAGCGGACAAGGAAACGCTCCAGCAATGCGCGGTCATCCGGCTCGGTTACATGGTTCAGCCTGTCCCTGGAACGGCCGGCCTTGCGAATGTCCCAGTCGAGGTCGCGCAACGCACCCGGATGCATGAAGCCTTTCAGCGAGGCGTCGAAGCGGCCGAGCATCTGGCCGAGCGACTGGAGCGCACTGGTGCTGCGGCCGGTTTCGGCGAGCGGGTTGCCCGAGACCCAGCTGACGAGGCGCAGCCTGTGGCTGACGCCGTGCTGGCTGGTGGTTCCGGCAAGGCTGGTGCCGGCCAATGTCGGCTTGATGTGCGGCACCGGCAATTCGGCGGCAAAGGTTCCGACATGGCTGAGCAGCGCCGTCTGGAAGTCGCTCTCGACCTCGGGCTCGGCGGCATTGACGACCTTCAGGATATAGGTGGCGCCGTCGGCGGCCTCGACCTTGAAGTTCTGGTCGCGTTCGCTGGCCAGCAGCGACAGCGTGCCGGAAAGGCCGTAATGCTGCTTCAGCAGTGCTGACGCAGCGTCGATAGAAAAGTCTGGTGTCGTCTTCAGCATGTCGTTCATGGGAACCCTCGTCTTGAGAGGCAGAGTTGCACGAGCGGCCGACGCATGCATCCGGCATTATGCCGGTTGCACCGACATTATGTTTATAATAACCGTCATCTTGTCGGCGCGCTCGGAGGCGGAAATCATGCAGGACATCGACGCGATCGACCGGACGATCCTCAGCATCCTGTCGCGGGAGGCGCGCATCCCGATGAAGTCGCTGGCGGGCAGGATCGGGCTTTCCCGAAGTGCGACGACGGAGCGCGTCACCCGCCTGGAAAAGGCGGGCATCATTCGCGGCTACCGCGCCGATATCGGCCAGCTGGAGGAGGGGCAGATCCAGGCCTTCCTGCTCGTCACGCTGCAGCGTACGCCGTCGATCGGCGTGCTTGACCGGCTCGCCGGCTTTTCTTCCGTGCGCAAGGTTTCCTCCGTCAGCGGCCAGCTCGATCTGGTCGTCGAGGTCGAGGTCGGCTCCATCAACGCGCTGAATGAACTGCGCAACGAAGTGGCGACCATGGACAACGTCGAGGATCTGACGACGTCGATCGTGCTCAGGCGGGATATCGAGCGTAGCTGATATTCCCGGGGATATCGAAAGAACCTGAGGCGTATCACCCCTCGCTCAGCATCTCCGCCTCGCCGGAGAAGCGCTCGACCAACGTACGGCGCACGCGGCCGATGTCGCGCAACGGCGGCTCGCCGAAGTGGCGGGCATATTCGCGACTGAATTGCGACTGGCTCTCGTAGCCGACCTGATGGCCGGCATCTCCGGCATCGAGACTTTCTTCCAGCATCAGCCGCCGCGCCTCCTGCAGCCGCAACTGCTTCTGGTACTGCAGCGGGCTCATTGCGGTGATCGCCTTGAAATGGTGGTGCAGCGACGAAACGCTCATCGAGACCCGGCTCGCTAGGTCGTCGATGCGCAGCGGCCGGGAATAGTGCTCCTTCAGCCAGGCGACGGCGCGGCCGACCTGATGCGGCTGGCTTTCGACTGTTGCCATCTGGCGAAGCCGGTGGCCGTGCGGGCCGGTCACCAGGCGATACAGAATTTCCTGCTCGACCAGCGGCAGCAGTGCGGGAATATCGTCGGGCCGGTCGAGTAGCCGCAAGAGCCTGAGTGCTGCATCTTCGAGGTCAGGTGTGATCTTGCTGACCGTCATGCCGCGCGGCGAGGCGGAGGCCGGCATATGCCCCTGCGCCAGAAAGTCGAGCAATGCCGGAATCTTGGCCGTATCGATCTGGAAGGCGAAGCTGAGATAAGGCTCGTCGGCCGAAGCCTTGCAGACCTGCGACAACACCGGCAGGTCGATCGACGTCAGCAGATAATCGGAAGCGCCATAGATCAGCGTCTCGTCGCCGAGTACCACGCGCTTGGCGCCCTGGACGATGATCGCAAGGCTCGGCTTGTAGGCCGCGCAATTGACGGGTGCGTCGCCGGAATGGCGATGAATGCTCAAACCTGGGATTGCGGTCTGGTGGTCGCCGTCCTTCCCGGTGATCCGGGCAATGACGTCGATCATGTCCTGTCTGGCAGTCTGTCGCGTGGCTGTCATATTCTGTGGTCTTTCCAGCGGCTTAGCATTGTGTGCGGCAATGCTCAGATAAGGCTTCGAAGCGCTATTGCCATCATATATTTTTCATTCTTGCAGGATCGGGCAAAAACTTTGCAGGATCGCGATAACGCTTTTGCCGATCGCGAACGCATAGTCCCTGCCTGCGATCTGCCGGTAACGCTCCGGTCATTTCGCATCTCCCAAAATTGAAGGACAGACTGATGGCCATTGCAAGAGGATATGCGGCGACCGACGCGTCGAAACCGCTGACGCCCTTCACCTTCGAACGTCGCGAGCCGCGCGACAACGACGTGGTGATCGACATCAAATATTGCGGCGTCTGCCACTCCGACATTCACCAGGCACGCAACGAATGGGGCAACTCGGCCTTCCCGATGGTCCCCGGCCACGAGATCGTCGGCATCGTCACCGCCGTCGGCTCCAAGGTCACCAAATTCAAGGTGGGTGACCGCGCCGGCGTCGGCTGCTTCGTCGATTCGTGCACCACCTGCGCGACACGCGACGTCGATCTGGAGCATTACATGCCAGGTCTGGTGGTGACCTATAACGGCGTCGAGGCCGACGGCAAGACAGCGACGCAGGGTGGCTACTCCGACAGCATCGTCGTCAAGGAAGGCTATGTCCTGTCGATCCCGGAAAACCTGCCGCTCGACGCGGCGGCACCGCTTTTGTGTGCCGGCATCACGCTCTATTCGCCGCTTCGTCACTGGAAGGCCGGTCCCGGCAAGAAGGTCGCGATCGTCGGCATGGGCGGTCTCGGCCATATGGGCGTCAAGATCGCCCACGCCATGGGCGCGGAGGTGACGGTGCTCAGCCAAAGCCTGTCGAAGAAGGAAGACGGGCTGAAGCTCGGTGCCGACCACTACTTCGCCACCAACGATCCGGAAACCTTCAAGACGCTTCAGGGCCAGTTCGACCTGATCATCTGCACGGTCGCAGCCGAGATCGACTGGAACGCCTATCTCAACCTGTTGAAGGTCGACGGCGATTTCGTGCTGGTCGGTATTCCGGAAAATGCCGTGCCGGTCCATGCCTTCGCGCTGGTTCCGGCCCGCCGCAGCATTTCCGGCTCGATGATCGGTTCGATCAAGGAAACCCAGGAAATGCTCGACTTCTGCGGCGCCCACAACATCGTCTCGGAGATCGAAACGATCAAGATCCAGGAGATCAACGAAGCCTACGAGCGTGTCGTCAAGAGCGACGTCCGCTACCGCTTCGTCATCGACATGGCGTCGCTCGACGCGGCGTAAGCGCGGGTTCAGGGGTGCCGTACTAAAGTGCTTGCCCCGGGATCCCATCGGCTCCCGGGGTCATTCTTATTTGGTCTCAGACGAGCGGCAGTGGCCCGTCGTTCTTGATCTCTTCCATGACAGCATAGGTGCGGGTTTCCTTGACGCCCGGCAGCGTCCACAGCACCTGGCCAAGGAAATTGCGGTAGGCCGCCATGTCCTCGAAGCGGGTCTTGACGAGATAGTCGAAGCCGCCGGCGACCATGTGACATTCGAGAACCGCCGGCGCCTGCTTGATCGCGATCGCGAACTGATCGAACACGTCGGGCGTCGTCTTGTCGAGCATGACCTCGATGAAGACGAGCAGGCCGAAGCCGAGCTTCTGCGGATCGAGACGGGCGCCGAAGCCCGAAACATACCCTTCCTTCAACAGCCGGCGCAGTCTTTCGCTTGTTGCCGTCGGTGACAGGCCGATGCGATCGGCAAGCTCCAGATTGGTGATCCGGCCATCCGCCTGCAGGATGTTGAGAATTCTACGGTCTATCTTGTCGATCTGATGCATCGTGCCGCCTCCCGCTCGCGCCTCAGGCGGCAAGTCGCGTTTCCGCGAGTTTCACCCAATAGGAAATCCCGTGCGGGATCGCTTCGTCGTTGAAGTCATAGCCCGGGTGGTGCAGCCCGGCGGTGTCGCCGTTGCCCATGAAAATGAAGGCCCCCGGGCGGGCGAGCAGCATGTAGGAGAAATCCTCGCCGCCCATCATCGGATCGAGCGACGGCCTGATATTGCCTTCGCCGGCAATTTCCGCCGCTGCCTTCAGCGCGTAGCCCGTCTCGTCCTCATGGTTGACGGTCACCGGATAGTTGCGGCTGTACCAGACATCGACGGTTGCGCCATAGACGTCGGCGATGCCTTCGGCGATCAGCCGGATGCGGGTCTCGCCGATATCGCGCACTTCGGGCTTCAGGGTGCGCACGGTGCCGCCGAGCACCGCCTCCTCCGGGATGACGTTGTGGGCAAAGCCGGCGTTGAATTTGGTGACCGAGACCACGACGGAAGCGAGCGGATCGACCGTTCTCGACGCGATTGTCTGCAATGCAGTGACGATCTGCGTGCCGATGACGATCGGGTCGATCGTCTTGTGCGGCTGGGCCGCATGGCCGCCACGGCCCTTGATGGTGATGGTGAACTCGTCGGTCGAGGCCATGATCGCGCCGACGCGGCTGCCGAAATGCCCGACGGGCATGCCAGGCATATTGTGCATGCCGTAGACTTCGGCGATGTCGAAGCGCTCCATCATGCCGTCCTTGACCATCTCGTTGCCGCCGCCGCCGCCTTCTTCTGCCGGCTGGAAGATGACCGCGACGCTGCCAGCGAAGTTGCGGGTCTCGGCCAGATATTTGGCCGCGCCGAGCAGCATGGCGGTGTGGCCGTCATGGCCGCAGGCGTGCATCTTGCCGGAAGTTTCCGACGCCCAGGACTTGCCTGATGTCTCGGTGATCGGCAGCGCATCCATGTCGGCGCGCAGGCCGATGGTGCGGCCAGCACCGAGATTGCCCTTGATCAGGCCGACGACGCCGGTCCGACCAAGGCCGGTCACGATTTCGTCAACGCCGAACTCCTTCAGTTTCATTTCGACGAAGGCTGCCGTATTTTCCACCGCGAACAGGAGCTCGGGGTTCTTGTGCAGATGACGCCGCCATTCGGTGACTTCGTTTTGCAGTTCGGCGGCGCGGTTGAGAATCGGCATGAGTTGAGTCCTGTCGGTCTGTTCGATCACATCTATCTGCGGTGGATTGGCGCAGCAGCCAACGAATGGGCTTTGCCATCTCCTCGCCATATAGGCTAAATAGCCGGACGAGACGAGGCAACAGCGGAATTTCGAGGACTATGGTGGTGACAGCAGGATTTTTCATGCGAGGCAAGGCAAGAGCAGTGGGTATCGTGGCCGGTGCCTGCGCGAGCCTTCTCATGGCTATGCCGGCGGTTGCCAATCCGCGGCTCGTCGTCGACGTCAATACGTTGAAGGTTTACGAGCATCAGGACATCTTCCAGAAATGGTATCCGGCGTCGCTGACCAAGCTGATGACGGCCTATACCACCTTCCGGGCGATCAAGTCGGGACAGTTGGCGCTGACAAGCCCTGTGGTGATGACCAAGAACGCCGCTTCGGAGCCGCCGAGCAAGATGTTCTACAAGCCCGGCCAGGCGATGACGCTCGACAGCGCGCTGAAGATGATGCTGGTGAAGTCGGCGAACGACGTGGCCGTGGCGATCGCCGAAACCGTTGGCGGTTCCGAGCCCGCCTTCATCGACAGGATGAATTCCGAAGCGCGCCGCATCGGCATGACGTCGTCGCATTTCATCAATGCCAACGGCCTGCCGGGGCCCGGCCAGTACACCACCGCGCGCGACCTTGCCGTGCTGGCGATCACGCTGAAGCGCGAGTTTCCCGAATACGCGTCCTATTTCTCGCTGGAAGGGTTCACCACCGGCAAGAAGGACTATGCGAACTACAACATGCTGATCGGCCGGTTCGAAGGCGCTGACGGCATGAAGACCGGTTTCATCTGCGCGTCCGGTTTCAACCAGGTCTCCTCGGCGACGCGTGATGGCCGCAGCGTCGTTTCCGTCGTGCTTGGCGAAGACAGCCTCGGCGCCCGTGCCGACGAATCCGCGCGCCTGCTGCAGACGGCGCTGACGACATCGGGAACAGCCAAGCCGTCGCTGGTACAGATCGCGCCTTATGGTGAAACGCGCGACCTGGTTGCCGATGTCAGCAAGCAGATCTGCTCGAAAGCGGCAGCCAAGGTGCGCAGCGAAGGGCGTGACGAAGCCGGGCGGCAGAAGCTGCTCTCGCCGTTCATCCACGAGATCGGCCGTCCGCTGAAGCTGGCCTTTGCCGGCCTCATCCCCGGCAGCGGCGACAAGCTGGCCAAGGTGGGCGCCGATCCGGCTGGCCAGGGCGATGTCGCCAATGTGCCGATCCCGGTGCCGCGGCCGAGCCTCTGATCGGAGTTTCCAATGGTTAGCCCACTGCCGGCCGTGCCGGTTTCGATCCTGACCGGTTTTCTCGGTGCGGGCAAAACGACGCTGCTGAACCGGCTTCTGAAGGACCCGGATCTCTCGGATACGGCCGTCATCATCAACGAATTCGGCGATGTCTCCATCGACCACCTGTTGGTGGAAGCCTCAAGCGACGGCGTCATCGAGCTTTCCGACGGCTGCCTGTGCTGCACGGTGCGCGGCGAGCTGGTGGATACGCTTGCCGACCTCATGGACCGGATGCAGACCGGCCGGATCAAGCCGCTGAAGCGCGTCGTCATCGAGACGACCGGACTTGCCGACCCGGCGCCGGTGCTGCAATCGGTGATCGGCAACCCGGTGATTGCCCAGAGTTTTCGTCTCGATGGCGTGGTGACTGTGGTGGATGCGGTCAACGGGCTGCAGACGCTTGCCAACCACGAGGAAGCTCTGAAGCAGGTCGCGGTCGCCGATCGCATCGTCATCAGCAAGGCGGACCTTGCCGACCAGGCACAATTGGACGAGTTACGGTTGCGACTGCGGGCGCTCAATCCGCGCGCGCCGTTCATTGATGGCGACAGTCCCGAAGCAGGGCGGGGCGCGCTCTTTGCCTGCGGCCTTTACGACCCGGCGTCGAAGATCGCCGATGTCGGCCGCTGGCTGCAGGACGAAGCCGATCATGGGCATCATCTCCACGATCAGCATCATCATGACGGCGACCACGGCCACCATCGCGATCATGATCACCACCACCACCACCACCACCACCATCATCACGATGCGACGCGCCACGGGGCGGACATCCGTTCGTTCAGCATCGTGCATGACAGGCCGATCGAGCCGATGGCGCTCGACATGTTCATCGATCTATTGCGCTCGGCCCATGGCGAGAAGCTGTTGCGGATGAAGGCGATTGTCGCAGTCTCCGACAATCCGGAGCGGCCGTTGGTCCTGCATGGCGTGCAGAATGTCTTTCACACGCCGGAGCGGCTGTCCGTCTGGCCGGATCCGGCTGATCGGCGCACGCGTATGGTGCTGATCACCAAGGGGTTGAGCGAAGCATTCGTGCGCGACCTTTTCGATGCCTTTACGGGCAAGCCACGCATTGATCGTCCCGACGCGCAGGCGCTTTCCGATAATCCTCTCGTGGTGCCTGGAATGAAATTCTAGAATTGTTTGCGTGACGCCGGCCGTCTTTTGCTGCAAATGGCGCGGGAAACGGTTAAAATCTGTAGTACTTTCGGGTGATGTTTCAGCAGGCGCATAAACATTTTTGGGCTAATATTTTGGCTTTACTTCTAACTTGCCGAAACCGCTCTGAGAATGGCGATGTTTGTGCCATGGACGCGTGGATTCACCAATCAACACGCGGTGTCAGATCTATAACTGCCTGTAAAGATTGAAGTCAACGAACCTTTGTCCGGTTTTTCCCATACGGTGCTTGTCGGCCTCTTAAATCAAAAAGGGCGAGTATTTGCGCGGTATTGTCGATGTTTAGTCCGCGGCTTTCGCCACGTCGGACCGATATTTCTGTGCTTGCCAAATTAACTAGAAGTTAGTGTCTTCTTTAAAACACTGATCTGATGAACTAGCATGTTTGTTGCGGAGGGAGAGCAACGACCATGTCGATATCAGTTGCATTTGTTGACGACCATCCGATCCTCCTGGAAGGACTGGTCAGCTTATATTCTGGAAAAAGTGACCTCGAGATCGTCGCGAAGGGCGAAAACGCGGTCGATGCTTTGAAAATAGTTGAAGAATTTTCACCTGAAGTTCTCGTGCTCGATTTGAGCATGCCCGGCGATGCCATTGCGGCTATCGAGCTGGTTACGCAAAAATACAAAGACACGCGGATCATCGTCTTCACCGCAAATTCAAGCATTGAAACCGCGATACAAGTCCTGAACTACGGGGTCTCTGGCTATGTGCTGAAGGGCAGCAGCGCCAGCGACCTGCACGAGGCCATACGCACGGTCTATGACGGTGAAACGTTCATCACGGCGGGGTTCGCGACCAAGGTCATCATGGCCATGAAGACAGCGGAAATCCGTCGGCGATCCCAGGCACAACGACGCCTGAGCCTGCGCGAAGAGCAGATCGTTCGCCATCTCATGCGTGGTAGCACCAACCGCGAAATAGCGGCCTGCCTCGATATCAGCGAAAAGACCGTCAAGCATTACATGACGGTGTTGATGCAGAAACTCGACGTCAGGAACCGTGTGGAAGTGGTGCTGGCGGCGCAGCGCCTGGATGTGTTGCCGGACGGCTCTGCCGAACGCAGCGCATCACGGCGCATCAACTAGCGCATGTCGCGCAAAGCGGTTTTGCGGTGACGACATGCTCTAGTGACGATCGAACGAGCCGCCGCTGTGATCGAGTGGCAGAACCGCTGTTACCACCGTTCCGCTCGCCCGGCGGATGGTACGCATGCGACCGCCAAATGCGCGAATGCGGCGCTTCTGCGTGATGGTGCCGAGCCCTGTGCGGCCGGTGCTGCGCACGGACACAGTCGTCGATGGTGCGGTGCCCACATCGGCCACGGTGATGAAGAGGCGGTTATGGCGCGTGCCGTAGCGCAGGTGCTGGCGGTTGCCCGGCGCATGTCGCTCGCTGTTCATCAGGGCTTCCTGGATGAAACGATAGACGCAGATGTTGAGGTGTGGATCGACCGTCTGCGAGGCGATCAGTCCGACAACATCGATCTCGCGGCCGATGACATCCACGTGCCGCCTTACCGCAAGCTGGATCGTGTCGCTGAGCGACATGTCGTCGAGCTCCGGCAGCACGAGATCGGTCGAAATGTTCCTCAGCTCCTCAAGTGCCGTCGTAACCGTACTGACCAGCTTGTCGATATCCTGCCGCCTTACCGGATCCGCTGACTGGCCGCCGATCGGTTGCGTGGCCATATCGCTCAGCCTCAGCTTCAGCAAGGTCAACAGCTGGACCGGACCATCGTGCAGATCCGTACCGATCTGGTCGAGGATCATCTCATTGAGCTTGCCGGCCTCGAGCCGCGCCGTTTCCGCAGCCCCACGCAGCCGTCGGTTCTGGTTGGAGAGTTCCAGCGCGCGTCGCAGGCTGTGGCGGATGGCGGCGTGTTGGCGATCGATGAGCAGGCTGCCGCTACGAACGATCAGGAAGAGGAGCGCCAGCATCGGGACCGAGACGAGAAGCACGATGCTGATCGTCTCCCGCCAGGCCGTCGACAGTTCGCCCACCAGGAAATCGGGGCGCTCGTAGAATTCACCGACCAACAGCACCTTGCCGGCTTCGTTTCGCACGAGCGGGGCGTAGACCTCGATGTACATGCCGCGCTGCTCGTCACCGGTGTATTCGTGTTTCTCGATCATCGTACGCGAAACGACGATCTCGCCCGCCAAGGCGCGCTGTAGCTCTTCGAAGACAACCTCCTCGTCGATCTCCTTGCCCGAAGTCGAATACATCAGGCTTCCGTCTGGCCCCCAGATCTTCAGCTCGTGGACATGCTGGCCGAGCGCGCTGGTGCCCAGCAGCTGCTTGAGTTTGTCTTCGACGAATGGCGGCAGCACGCCGCGTTTGATGTCCTCCTCGGAGATCAGCGGCGCAACAAATGTCTGGAGATAGGCAGCGCCGAGCGAGCCGACGCTATTGAAGACGGTCTTTTCCAGACGGTTCGTCGTCCAGACCGCGAGTGCGATCATCAACGCCACAACGACGAAGGAGGCAATGATGATGAACTGCACCTCAAGCCGCAGTCGCTGGAATGTCGACAGCAGGTTTCTCAAGGTTGCTGCCTGGCGCAGGTTCAGCAGGAAGGTTTGCTTGGCGGTTTCTGTGTCGTTCCCAACGGAGTCCATGAAATTTGCCCGATCACCTGCTAGTGTTTTTATGTTCCCTGTTCTTTAAAAATGCGACCGCCAATTCCGGCATCACAGGCAAAAAACGCGATAAATCGGATTTCGCACGCTGGTTGTCAGTTTGGCAGACATTCACTCTGTACGATCCTGCAAAATCTAGCGGCGACTAAGGTCCGACTCTAGGGGACCTTAGTCGGTGGTCGAACGGGCCTTTGGTCGCGAAAATCACACGACGTTATTCGTCGCGCTGACGACGGCTTCGCTGCGCGTCCAATTCTTCCACCATGGTCTCACCTGATCACCGGGGGTGGCGATAGCACCGTTCCGCTCGAGAATGACGATCCGTTGCTCATAGGGGTGGCTGGCCAGTTCGCAACCGCGGACGATATTCCGATCCATTTTGCGCTTCATCGCCCTCATCCGCTCCACTGAGGACCGCGACGACGATTGCCCTATCAACACGGCCACGCCTTTCGTCAAGGAAACCCGACCCACGGGCGCATGCGTCGCATCAGTCGCGAACGCATTACACAAGGGACGCGGTGCGGACGGTTCAAGACCAAGGACGCTGCTGTTTGGCTTCAAGCGCCCTTGCGGATCAGAAAGCGATAACCGCCGTCGGCCGGCGAGGCCGCTTCGAGGCTGTGGCCGTCTTCCCGGCAGAAATGCGGGATATCGATCACCGCCATCGGATCGGTCGTCTCGATCTCGAGCAGCGCGCCTGCAGCCATGGAGGCGATGCGTTTGCGCGCCTTCAAAACGGGAAGGGGGCACTTAAGCCCCCTGAGGTCGTAAATCGTCTTCTCTTCGCCAGGCATCAATTGCCCCAGATCTTCCAGAACGGCCGCTTCTTCGGTGGCTGCTCCACGGCAACAGGCGCTTCGGCTGCAGGCTCGACGGCGCCTTCGGCATTTGCCGATGCCACGGCGGTCGTCTCGGGCTGAACCTTTTGCTGGGCTCCAGCCGACCGTGTCTGCTTTGCCGCTGTGCCTGCCGGTTGTGTCTGCGGCTGAACGGCAGCCTGTTGCTCCGGAGCTTCGGCGACGGGTGCCGGTGCCTGTTCTGCGGGTTCGCTCCTGGAGAACAGGCTCCAGAAGGATTTCTTGGCCGGCTGCTCGACGGCTGCCTGCAGCACGGGCTGGGGGATCGGGTTGGCGGCCGGAACCGGCACATGGGTGCCACCCTGTGTCGCCTTTTCCAGTTCCTTCTTCTGGATCTCGACAGCCAGCTTGGTTTCTTCGGCTTCCTTCTGCGCGGCTAGCTTCTTTTCGAGGTCGCTTGCCTTCATCAGCTTGCCGGCATCGATCGAATTGCCGGTCGGCGCGTAGGCAAGCTCGCGGCCGGTGCGCTGCTTGGCGACGATCGCCTTGCGCTCGGCCTCGCTCGGCTCATACCAGACCATGCCGTCATACTTCTTCATGGCCTTGTCGTAGTCGAGCTTATAGCCCTTTTCGAAAGTCGACATGGCCATCTGCAAGGCAGGTGGGGTCGACATCGCCGGGCACGTGCCGCCCGGGTTGAAGGCGGCGCTGCCCTGCTGGTTGAAGACGTATTTCTTCTCGCAGACATTGATTTCCGGAGGACGCTTGGTGACTTCGAACTGATCGTAGCCGACCTTCAACATGTTCCAGAAATCGATGTTGGGATTGTTGCGATGACGCGCCATGTTCTCGGCGGTCATGCGGAAAGGAAATGCCTGCAGCTGGACGCTCTGCTGTCCGCCCTTGAAGGCGTCGCGCGCCATGGCGAAAATCTCGATCATCTGCTCGTCGGTCATCGAGTAGCAGCCGGATGACGAACAGGCGCCGTGGATCATCAGATGCGTACCCTGACGGCCGTTGGCGCGGTCATAGGTGTTGGGGTAGCCGGTGTTGATCGCCAGATAGTATTTCGAGTTGGGATTCAGCTGCTGCGGGAACAGCGGATAGAAGCCCTCCGGCGCCTGACGGTCGCCTTCTTTCACCTTCGGACCAAGTTTGCCCGACCAGGCGCAAATCTTGTAGCTCTTCAAGAGCTGGAAGCGGTTGGACGTGTTGGCCTTCCAGACTTCGAGCGTGCCTTCTTCCTTGAAGATGCGCAGCGCGATCGGGGATGTCTTCTGCATCCCGAGCTCGCTCATCTTGGCGCTCATCTTGCTCGAGAGCTGATATTCGGTCTTGTTCTTGACAGTCGAAAGATCGACCGTCGCCGTATCCAGGGCATCGTTGGTGCAGCCGGCAAGCAGCGCGGCGACAGCGGCGGTGGCTACAAGGTTTCTCAAGCGCATCGGCGAAAGCCCGTTCAAACCAAAATTCGTCAGTGAGAGCCGCGTTCGCAGAAGGGCCCTTAGGGAATCAGTAAGCCATTATACTTCACGAATTCTTAACCCTGCAGGGCACGCTGCGCACGCCGTTGTTCATGACCGTACGAATATGGCCAAGATTTGGCCACAGTCCGATTTGTGGTTGCGAATTTTCGGCGAACAATCGCGTCGGATCAGAGGTTCCGGCCGATATTCAGGTACTTCTGTCGGCGATCGGTGCGCAATTCGTCGCCGTTGCGTCCGGACAATTCCTTCAGAGCGTCGGCAATCACCGTTCCGGTGCGGGCGATCACCGATTGCGGATCGCGGTGCGCGCCACCGACAGGCTCGGGAATGATGCCGTCGATCACGCCGAGCGCCTTCAGGTCCTCTGAGGTGATCTTCATGTTGCTGGCGGCTTCCTTGGCGCGGGTCGAATCGCGCCAGAGGATCGAGGCTGCGCCTTCCGGCGAGATGACGCTGTAGATCGCATGCTCGAGCATATAGACGCGGTTGCCGGTGGCGATCGCGATTGCGCCGCCGGAGCCGCCTTCGCCGATGACGACGGTGACGATCGGCACGCGCACGTTCAGGCACATTTCCGTCGAGCGGGCGATGGCTTCCGCCTGGCCGCGTTCTTCCGCGCCGACGCCGGGATAGGCACCGGCGGTGTCGATCAGCGTGATCAGCGGCAGGCCGAAGCGGTCGGCCATTTCCATGACCCGGATCGCCTTGCGGTAGCCTTCAGGGCGCGGGCTGCCGAAGTTGTGCTTGATGCGCGACTTGGTATCGCTGCCTTTTTCCTGACCGAGGACGGCGACAGGCATGCCGCGAAAACGCGCAAGCCCGGCCTGGATGGCCTCGTCATTGCCATAGTTGCGGTCGCCGGCAAGCGACGTGAACTCGGTGAACAGTTCCGAGGCGTAATCGAGGAAATGCGGACGCGAGGGGTGGCGGGCGACCTGGGTCTTCTGCCACGGCGTCAGCTTCGAATAGATCTCGGCCATCGCATCGCGGACCCGTGTCTCGAGCCGTTCGACCTCATCCGAAGTGTTCACACTCTCGTCTTCGCCAGCGAGCTTCTTCAGTTCGAGAATCTTGCCTTCGAGGTCGGAGATAGGTTTTTCGAAATCGAGATAGTTGTGCATGAGATGCGTTTCCGATCGTTTTGCCACAAGGATCTGCCGGCCGAAACCAGCCTGCCCGGCGGTCCTAATCCTGTTTTTTCGCCTGTTTGGCAAGAGGGTGATGGTTTTGCACGAGGTCGTGCAGCCGTTCTTCCAGAACATGTGTATAGATTTGTGTCGTCGAAATGTCCGAGTGACCCAACAGTTCCTGGACGGCACGAAGGTCGGCGCCGTTGGCAAGCAGGTGGCTGGCGAAGGCATGACGCAGCACATGCGGCGAGATCGTCGCCACGCGGATGCCGGCACGCGCCGCCAGTGATTTCAGGTCGCGGGCAAAGACCTGGCGGGGGAGAAAACCTGCCTTTGCCGTTGACGGAAACAGCCACGGGCTTTCGCGCTCGCCCCTGTCGGCTTTTGCCGTTTCTTCTTCGAGGGCTGCCCCATAAAGACGCATCGCGCGGATCGCGGCCTGGGAGAGCGGCACCAGCCGCTCCTTGTTGCCCTTGCCACGGACGACGAGAAAGCGCCCGTTCTGGGCGAGCACGCTTGCGGGCAGCGACACCAGTTCGCTGACACGCATGCCGGTGGCATAAAGAAGCTCCATCAAAGCGTGCATGCGCAGCTTGGAAAGCCGCTCCGGTCCGCCTGCCGTCGCCTCGGCTTCGGTCTCGGCCCGGCCGATCAGTCGTGACACGTCGTCGATGCTCAGCGTCTTCGGCAGGCTTCTACCCTTTTTGGGCGCATCGAGTATGCCTGTCGGGTCGTCGGTGCGCAGGCCTTCTGCATAGAGGAATTTGTAGAACTGCCTGAGCGCCGACAGCCTGCGCGCCTGCGAGGACGGCTTGAAGCCTTGGCCCGCCAGATGGGCGAGATAATGCCGGAGATCGTCGGTCGCCGCACTCGTCAGCCCCGTTCCGCGGCCGCGCATGTGGGACAAGGCGTCTTCCAGATCGCGCTCGTAGGATTGCAGCGTATTGACGGCGGCGCCGCGTTCGGCGCTCATCATTTCGAGGAAGGCCTCGACGTGTGCCGCGGAAAGATCGCTCATTGTGTCTTGTTGACCCGTTCGGATGGGATCTTCACGGTCACGTTGCGCTCGACCGGCTCGACGAAGGTGACGAGCGCGATCATCGTGCCGTAGATCAGCCCGGCGATGACGCCGCAGAAGAACAGGAACCGGAAGAGGGTGGGCATTTCAGTTTCCTCCGCAGGATCCCTTAAACCGGAACGAATTTAAGGATAAAATCATGCAGCCGTTGAATGTGCTGGGGCAACCGTGTGCGCGCTGGACCGGACGCGCCGCACTTTGGTAGATGCCCGATCTATATGAACGCCCCTTTCGCCAAGTTCAAGAAGCATGCACGGACGCGCGCGACGGCTTGACGCTCCACCCCGATTTGTCGATACCGGAAGGGAATGGGGAATAAGAAGTCCAATGAACGACGTGATCGAACCGGTTTCCGCGACGCTTGCCGAACGGGCGAAGCTTGCGCTCGGTAAACGCAATCTCGTTTTCATCGGCCTGATGGGCGCCGGAAAATCCGCGATCGGCCGGTTGGCGGCGCAGGCGCTCGGCATTCCCTTCGTCGATTCCGACCACGAGATCGAGCGCGTCTCGCGCATGACGATCAGCGATCTCTTTGCCCGCTACGGCGAGGACGAATTTCGGGCGCTGGAAGCACGTGTGTTGAAACGCCTGCTGCGCACCGGCCCCCGTGTCGTTTCCACCGGCGGCGGCGCCTATATCAACGAGCGATCGCGCCGCCAGATCAAGCGCGGCGGCTTGACGATCTGGCTCAATGCCGAATTGGACGTGCTCTGGGAGCGGGTCAACAAGCGCGACACACGTCCTCTGTTGAAGACCGAGAACCCCAAGCAGACGCTCGAAAACCTGATGCGCGCCCGCTACCCGATCTACGCCGAAGCCGATCTGACGGTGATGTCGCGCGATGTGAGCAAGGAGACGATGGTGGAGGACGTTCTCACCGCCGTCATAGATTTCCGGAAAGTGCCAAATGATGAATAGCCATGTGATGCCTGCTGCCGAGCGCAAGGTTCGCGTCGATCTCGGTGATCGTTCCTATGACATTCTGATCGGTCCGGGGCTGATCGCTGCTGCCGGCAACGAGATCGCCTCGCGCCTCAAGGGGCGCAAGGTGGCCGTCATCACCGACGAAAACGTCGGTCCGCGCTATCTCGAACCGCTGATGGCGAGCCTGAAGCAGAGAGACATCGAAGCCGTGTCGCTGGTGTTGCCGGCGGGCGAAAAGACCAAGAGTTTCGAGCATCTCATTCCCGCCTGCGAAGCCATACTCGGTGCACGGATCGAGCGCAACGACGCGGTGATCGCGCTTGGCGGCGGTGTCATCGGCGACCTGACCGGCTTTGCGGCCGGTATCGTGCGTCGCGGCTCGCGCTTCATCCAGATCCCGACATCGCTGCTGGCGCAGGTCGATTCCTCGGTCGGCGGCAAGACCGGTATCAATTCGCCGCACGGCAAGAACCTGATCGGCGTTTTCCACCAGCCGGATCTGGTGCTTGCCGACACGGATGTGCTCGACACGCTGAGCCCGCGCGAATTCCGCGCCGGCTATGCCGAGGTTGCGAAATACGGGCTGATCGACAAGCCGGACTTCTTCGCCTGGCTGGAGAAAAACTGGCAGGCGGTGTTTTCCGGCGGGGCTGCGCGCATCGAGGCAATCGCAGTGAGCTGCCAGGCCAAGGCCGATGTCGTGGCGGCGGACGAGCGCGAGAACGGTTTGCGTGCACTGCTCAACCTCGGCCACACCTTCGGCCACGCGCTGGAAGCCGCCACCGAATACGACAGCGCCCGCCTGGTGCATGGCGAGGGCGTGGCGATCGGCATGGTGCTGGCGCATCAATTCTCGACGCGCATGAACCTTGCGAGCGCCGATGATGCGAGCCGGGTCGAAACGCACTTGAGAGCCGTCGGCCTGCCGACGCGCATGACCGAAATCCCCGGTAGCCTGCCGCCGGCTGAAAAGCTGATGGACGCGATTGCCCAGGACAAGAAGGTCAAGGGCGGCAAGCTCACCTTCATCCTGACCCGGGGCATCGGCCAGTCCTTCGTCGCCGACGATGTGCCGGCCTCCGAGGTCCTGAGCTTCCTGAGGGAAAAGCACCCGCAATGACCGGCGAAGCATTCCTGGCATTTCTCGGCGAATACTGGCTGTCGATTGCCGCGGTCTTCTGCCTGCTATTGTTTTCCGCTTTCTTTTCGGGCTCCGAAACGGCTCTGACTGCGGCTTCGCGCTCGCGCATGCATTCGCTTGAGAACAATGGCGACGAGCGGGCGGGTATCGTCAATCGCCTGATCGAGCGCCGCGATCGGCTGATCGGCGCGCTTTTGATCGGCAACAACCTCGTCAACATTCTCGCCTCGTCCTTGACGACGAGCCTGTTGATCGGCCTGCTCGGCAATTCGGGCGTGGCGATCGCCACGGTCGTCATGACCGTGCTGTTGGTAATTTTTTCCGAAGTGCTGCCGAAGAGTTGGGCGATTGCGTCGCCGGATCGCTTTGCACTTGCCGTCGCGCCGCTGGTTCGCCCCTTCGTCGCCGTGGCCGGGCCGCTGTCGAGCCTTGTCAACGGCATCGTGCGGCGCATCCTGTTTCTCTTCGGCGTCAACCTTTCGTCCGACATGTCGATGCTTTCGGCGCATGACGAGCTGCGCGGCGCAGTCGACCTGCTGCACCGCGAAGGCTCGGTCATCAAGGCCGACCGGGATCGGCTCGGCGGCGTGCTCGATCTCGGGGAACTCGAGATTTCCGACATCATGATCCACCGCACCAATATGCGGGCGATCAACGCCGACGATCCGCCTGAAATCTGCGTGCGCGATATCCTGCAGAGCCCGTTCACGCGCCTGCCGCTGTGGCGGAGCTCCACCGACAACATCATCGGGGTGGTGCATTCGAAAGATCTGCTGCGCGCGCTTGCCGAGCCGGATGTCGAGCCGGAAAACCTCGACATCGTCAAGATCGCGCAGAAACCCTGGTTCGTCCCCGACACGACCAACCTCAAGGACCAGCTCAACGCCTTCCTGCGCCGCAAGCTGCATCTTGCTATCGTCGTCGACGAATACGGTCAGGTTCAGGGACTGGTGACGCTGGAGGATATTCTGGAGGAGATCGTCGGTGATATCGCCGACGAGCACGATCTCGATATCCAGGGTGTTCGCCAGGAGGCAGACGGGTCCATCGTGGTCGACGGCTCGGTGCCGATCCGTGACCTCAACCGTGCGCTCGACTGGTCACTGCCGGATGAGGAAGCGACGACGGTCGCCGGTTTGGTGATCCACGAGTCGAAAAGCATCCCGGAGGAGCGCCAGGCCTTCACCTTCCATGGCAAGCGCTTCATCGTGATGAAGCGGGTGAAGAACCGGATCACGAAACTCAGGATCCGCCCGGCCGAGGACCAGACGCCGATCGGCTGATGCCTACCAGCGCGTCGGCTCACCGGGGGCTGCAGGCTCGACGGCCAGCGCGTGCAGGCCGGCGTCGAGTTCGGGCTTCAACAGGTCGTTGATGGCGCGATGGCGCGCCACTCGGCTCATGCCGGCAAAGGCGTCGGCAACGATGCGGACCCGCATGTGGGTTTCGCCGCCGCCGTCGAAATCAGGTTGATGACCCGCATGCAGGTGGCTCTCGTTGATCACGGCCAGCCGTTCGGGGTGGAAGGCTTCGGTCAATTTCTGTTCGATCGTGTCCCGCAGCGACATTCTTCCGTCCCATTTCCTTGGTTGCTGGATGCCCTTATGTTGGTCGGGTCCGGCAGCGCGGCCTAGGCGGCGCAAAATGCCCGCACAAAGCCAGCAACATTCCGCTTTGTCAATTCTTGTTGTGGCCCCGGCCAACCCCCATAATGAGCGCCATGAGACTCGATTCAAAATACTTCGATCGCATTCGGACACGGCGCAAGGTCGAGCCGCGCGCAGAGCCGGCCGCCCCCACCTGTCAGTGGGACGGCTGCGACAAGAAGGGCGTTCATCGCGCACCCGTCGGCCGCAACGCCGAGGGGCAGTATTTCATGTTCTGCTTCGAGCATGTGAAGGAATACAACAAGGGCTACAACTACTTCTCCGGTCTGTCCGACAGCGAAGTCGCGCGCTATCAGAAGGAAGCGGTGACCGGGCATCGTCCGACTTGGACGGTCGGCGTCAACAAGAATGCCAAGAATAGTCCGACCCAATCGCAGACCCGTTCGGGCTCTGCCGGGGCGCAGGCGCGCATGCGCGATCCCTTCGGGTTCGTCAGTGAGGCAAAAGCGCGCGCCGGCCGTCCTGAGCCGCGCCAGCGCAAGCTGAAGACGCTCGAAGCCAAGGCCTATGAAACGCTCGGCCTTAGCGCTTCGGCGACAGCCAGCGATATCAAGGCGGCCTACAAGGATCTGGTCAAGAAACACCACCCTGATGCCAATGGCGGGGACAGGGGATCGGAGGAGCGTTTTCGCGCAGTAATTCAAGCCTACCAATTGTTAAAACAGGCTGGTTTCTGCTAACAACGCGGATTATTACAGAAGCACTTTTGCAGGCGAATGCGCGGGTGCCGTCCGGTGGCCGCTCTGGAGACATGATGAGCAAGATTGACCTCGACATTTCCAACCTTCCCGACACAACCGTCTCGGTTCGGGACGTTTTCGGCATTGACACGGATTTGCGCGTTCCCGCCTACTCGAAGGCCGACGCCTACGTGCCGGATCTCGATCCGGACTACCTCTTCGACCGCGAAACCACGCTCGCCATTCTCGCAGGCTTTGCCCATAACCGACGCGTGATGGTCTCGGGTTATCACGGAACCGGTAAGTCCACCCACATCGAGCAGGTCGCAGCGCGCCTCAACTGGCCGTGCGTGCGCGTCAACCTCGACAGCCATGTCAGCCGTATCGACCTCGTCGGCAAGGACGCGATCGTCGTCAAGGACGGCCTGCAGGTCACCGAGTTCAAGGACGGCATCCTTCCCTGGGCCTACCAGCACAACGTCGCGCTCGTCTTCGACGAATACGATGCCGGCCGCCCGGACGTGATGTTCGTCATTCAGCGCGTGCTGGAATCCTCCGGCCGCCTGACGCTGCTCGACCAGAGCCGCGTCATTCGTCCGCACCCGGCATTCCGCCTGTTTGCAACCGCCAACACGGTCGGTCTCGGCGATACCACCGGCCTCTACCATGGCACGCAGCAGATCAACCAGGCGCAGATGGACCGTTGGTCGATCGTGACGACGCTCAACTACCTGCCGCATGACAAGGAAGTCGATATCGTCGCCGCCAAGGTCAAGGGCTTTACCGCCGACAAGGGCCGCGAGACGGTATCGAAGATGGTGCGCGTTGCCGATCTTACCCGCGCCGCCTTCATCAATGGCGACCTGTCGACGGTCATGAGCCCGCGTACGGTCATCACCTGGGCCGAGAACGCCTATATCTTCGGCGATATCGCCTTTGCCTTCCGCGTGACCTTCCTCAACAAGTGCGACGAGCTGGAGCGGGCGCTTGTCGCCGAGCATTATCAGCGCGCTTTCGGCATCGAGCTGAAGGAAAGCGCTGCCAACATCGTGCTTGAAGCCACCGCCTGATCCATCGTCCGTCTTTCCCCGGGAAAGGCGGACTTGTGACCCTGTGGCAAACTCGATGATGCCCCACCAGGCATCATCGCATCTGGCTGAAGAAGGAACTGTCGTGAGCTCGAACTCCAAGGCAAAGCCGACCACGCGCGAAAATGCAGCCGAACCGTTCAAGCGGGCGCTTTCCGGCTGCATCCGATCGATCGCGGGCGATGCCGAGGTCGAGGTGGCTTTTGCCAACGAGCGACCGGGCATAACAGGCGAACGCATCCGTCTGCCCGAAATCTCCAAGCGGCCGACGCGGCAGGAACTTGCCGTGACGCGCGGTCTCGGCGACAGCATGGCGCTGCGCAAGGCCTGTCATGACGCACGCGTCCACGCGACGATGTCGCCGCAGGGCGCCGACGCGCGGGTGATCTTCGATGCCGTCGAGCAAGCTCGTGTCGAGGCGATCGGCTCGCTGCGCATGGAAGGCGTTGCCAAGAACCTGAGCTCGATGCTCGAAGAGAAATATTCCAAGGCCAATTTCGGCGCGATCAGCAAGCAGGCCGATGCACCGCTCGGCGAGGCTGTTGCTTTGCTGGTGCGCGAGAAGCTGACCGGCGAGAAGCCGCCGGCATCCGCCGGTAAGGTGCTCGATCTCTGGCGCGACTTCATCGAGGAGAAGGCTGCCGGCGACATCAAGAATCTGTCGTCGACGCTCAACGACCAGCAGGCTTTCGCCCGCGTCGTGCGCGATATGCTGACATCGATGGATGTTGCCGAGAAATACGGCGACGACGACATCGAGCCGGACGAGCAGGAAAGCGAGACCGACGAGGATCAGCCGCGCAGCCAGGAGCAGGACGAAAACGCCAGCGACGAGGAAGCCGGCGACGATGCGGCCCCTGCCGACGAAAACCAGGCTGCTGAAGAGCAGATGGAAGAAGGCGAGATGGACGGCGCGGAGATCTCCGACGACGACCTGCAGGACGAGGGTGACGAGGACAGCGAGACGCCCGGCGAGGTCAAGCGCCCGAACCAGCCGTTTGCCGACTTCAACGAGAAAGTCGACTACACCGTCTTCACCCGCGAGTTCGACGAGACCATCGCCTCGGAAGAGCTCTGCGACGAGGCGGAACTCGACCGGCTGCGCGCGTTCCTCGACAAGCAGCTCTCGCACCTTCAAGGTGCCGTCGGGCGGCTTGCAAACCGGCTACAGCGCCGCCTGATGGCGCAGCAGAACCGCTCTTGGGAGTTCGACCTGGAAGAGGGCTATCTCGACACTGCGCGCCTGCAGCGCATCGTCATCGATCCGATGCAGCCGCTGTCGTTCAAGCGCGAGAAGGATACCAATTTCCGCGATACGGTCGTGACCCTCCTGATCGACAATTCCGGCTCCATGCGCGGCCGGCCGATCACGGTTGCCGCGACCTGCGCCGACATCCTTGCGCGCACGCTGGAGCGCTGCGGCGTCAAGGTCGAGATCCTTGGCTTTACCACCAAGGCGTGGAAGGGCGGGCAATCGCGTGAGAAGTGGCTGGCCGGTGGCAAGCCACAATCGCCGGGCCGCCTCAACGATCTGCGCCATATCATCTACAAGTCGGCCGATGCGCCGTGGCGGCGTGCACGCCGCAATCTCGGCCTGATGATGCGCGAGGGCTTGCTCAAGGAAAACATCGACGGCGAGGCGCTGATCTGGGCGCATGAGCGCCTGATGGCGCGGCGCGAGCAGCGCCGCATCCTGATGATGATTTCCGATGGCGCGCCGGTCGACGACTCGACGCTGTCGGTCAATCCGGGCAACTATCTCGAACGGCACCTGCGTGCCGTGATCGAGCAGATCGAGACGCGCTCGCCGGTCGAGCTTTTGGCAATCGGCATCGGTCACGACGTAACGCGCTATTATCGCCGCGCCGTGACCATCGTCGATGCGGATGAACTGGCCGGCGCGATGACCGAGCAGCTCGCCGATCTGTTCGAAGACGAAAGCATGCGCCGCCGTCCGGGGCGCATGCGCCGCGCTAGCTAATCTTTCGCGAAACCGGGGCGACCGTCTGTCGCCCCGTTCATCCCCTAGGCCGCTGCCGCGGTTGCCATCTCCTCCCCGCCTATTCTGCCCGCCCGAAGGAACTCCCCCAGATGCTTGGCCGCGGTCTCCTCGTTCTTTCCCTGTTGGCCTCGACCGGCGTGGCTTTGGCCGCCGGCGGCAGCGAGACGCTGCCCATTCGCAGCCGGCAGATAGACCCATTCAAGGTCGGCTCCAACCAGACGCGGTTCGGTCAGCTGGAATTCATCGGCGGCCTGGAGATGACGTCTTCCAATGCGCTGTTCGGCGCCGTATCCGCGATCCGATTCCGGCCGGATGGCACCTCCTTCGTCGCCGTCATGGATACGGGGCATTGGCTCGAAGGGGCGGTGATCCGTGATGCGAACGGCAGGCTTTCCGGTCTCACGGACCTGACGGCAACACCGATGGCGGACAGGAGCGGCGCGGTCGGGCTGGAGAAATGGAAGGTGGATTCCGAAGGTCTGGCACTGCGCGAGGGCGAGGTGATCGTCAGCTACGAGCAGGCCCACCGCATCGATATCTACCCGGATCCGGGTTTCTCGACTTCGGGGCCGGTCGGCAGCATGCCGCTGCCATTTCCAACAACCGAGCTGCGCAACAATGGCGGGCTTGAGACCGTGGCGATTTCGCCGAAGGATGGCCCGCTCGGCGGCGCTGCCGTCACCGTGTCCGAGCGCAGCGTCGACAAGGCGGACAATCTTCTGGCAGGCATTCTCGATGGCCCGATGAAGGGCGCCTTTGCCGTTACCCGTACCGATCCCTACGCCGTTACCGACGGCGCTTTCCTGCCCGATGGCGACCTTCTGCTGCTGGAACGTCGGTTCAACTTCGCCTCCGGTCTCGGCATGCGCATCCGCCGCATTCCGGGAGCCAGCATTCGGCCTGGCGCCGTGGTCGACGGCGACGTCATTCTCGAAGCCGACATGGGCTATCAGATCGACAACATGGAGGGCCTCGACGTGGTCGCTGGCGCCAGTGGCGATGTCCGCGTCATCGTCATCTCCGATGACAACCACTCGATCCTCGAGCGCAATCTGATGCTGGAATTCCGCCTGATCAAATGAAAACGGGGCCATTCGGCCCCGTCATCAATCACTTGTTCTGCTGCTGCATGTTTCCTGAAATCGTATTCGATTTAAGGATCAAAACATGCAGCAATTCAAAGTGCTACAGCGACCTTTGCGCGTCTATAAGACGCGCGGCGCTGTAGTATCAGGCTGTCGCCTTGCCTGATGGCATCGGCTTGATCACGCTCATCAGCGCGCCGTAGGGCAAAAGCATGATGATGCCGCAGAGGATCTTCACCGTCAGGTCGCCGAGCGCCCAGGAGATCCAGCGCGGAGCCTCGGTCGCAAGGATGCCGAGCAGCGGTGCTGTCTCCAGCGCAAAGCTGTCATTCGGCCCAAAGAACACGAAGAACGGCGCAAAGGCGAAGGAGAAGAACATGGCCGTGTCGAGCGCCGAGCCGATCAGCGAGCCTGCCAGCGGCGCATGCCACCAGCTCTGGCGGCGGAGCTTGTTGAACACGGAGATATCAAGCAGCTGGCCGAACAGGAAGGCGGAGCCGGAAGCGATGGCGATGCGCGGCGTCGCTGCGAAGAAGGACAGAACGATCGCCACGAGGAAGCCGACAACGACGACACGACGCGCAATGCGCGGGCCGAAATGGCGGTTGGTCAGGTCGGTGACGAGGAACGCGAAGGGATAGCTGAAGGCACCCCAGGTCAGGAGGTCGCCGAGCTGCATGCCGGCGATCGAGCCCGGCAGCGGATACTGAACGAGGAAGTTTGAGGCCACGACCACCAAGGTCATGAACGCGACATAGATGAAGAACGTGCGGTTGATCAGCATTTTTTTATCCTGGGAGATGCCACCAGTTGAGCGGAAGCCAGGCTTGAACGCCGGGCCGATGAAAATCTGCAAATTAAACACGAGAAAAAGGCTTGCCGGATAAACCCGCAAGCCTTTTTAAAGTCGTGTCGAAGACAGACGCTGGCGCTGATTAAGCGGCAGCGGCTTCAGCGTTCTTCTTGACGATCTGACGGCGCAGCAGGCGAGCGCGCATGCTCAGCTCGTTCTCGTCGGCCTTCACGAGGAAAGCGTCAAGACCACCGCGGTGTTCAACCGAGCGGAGAGCCGCTGCGGAAACGCGCAGGCGGAAGCGCTGGCCGAGAGCATCGGAAATCAGCGTGACGTTGCACAGGTTCGGAAGGAACTTGCGCTTGGTCTTGTTGTTGGCGTGGCTGACATTGTTGCCCGACTGGACGCCCTTGCCGGTCAATTCGCAACTACGGGACATGGTACACCTATTCTCTTTATCGCCGCCGGACGATGCGGTAGCGGGCCCAGAGCCCAGGCCGCGTTCCTGTTGGCCATTATTGGAAAGTTGCGGTTCTATAGTCAGAGACAGCCCGCCCGTCAAGCCAAACCTCTTGCATTCTCGGAAAACCGCCGTTTCTCCCGGCTGTTTCTGCATCAGGCAAGCTCGATCGCGGCCACAATAATGCTTCACGCGAGTCATTCCAAGCTGATTTACGATGCGCTATCTGTTGTCCTGCGGATGCAGCAGAGGTCCATGATGCGGTAGCGTTCCGGCCGCCGGATCTGTCGGAAAAGGCGTAGAAAAGCCGTAAACGACCTGCATTCCAAGGCATGGCGACGGCATTCGAGTAATGGATCTCTCAGGGCATGAAGTTGCGCATCGGTTCTCGCGCGGTAGCGCTGTTGTCAGTGGCAATGTTTTCCACAGCATCGCTTGCTGCAGATATCGAACATCAGACGGATTACAGCATCTCGCTTGCCGGTTTGCCGCTCGCGAGAGCGTCGTTCCATACGGCGCTTGTAAAGAATCGCTACACGATATCAGGAACGCTGCATTCGGCCGGCCTCGTCGACATTTTCAGCCGGACTTCGGGGCAGACCCGTGTTTCCGGCGTCATCGGCCGCGACTATCTGCGCGCAAACGAATATTCGATGTCCTATCGCAGCGGCAAGAAGGGCCGGGCGATCAGCGTCACCTACAGCAACGGCAACGTCGTGCATGCCAGCATGAATCCGAAGCGCACGCCGCTGCCGAAGAACTGGGTGCCGGTGACCTCGCGCGACATGCGCAACGTGCTCGATCCCTTGTCCGGCCTTATCATTCCCGGTAATGCCCGCGTCTGCCCCAATACCCTTCCGATCTTCGACGGCGAATCGCGTCTCGACATCAAGCTGTCGGCGAGGGGGACCAGGCCGTTCAAGACCAAGGGATTCGAAGGCGAGGTGATCGTCTGCGGCATCCGCTTTGTTCCGAAGGCGGGCTACAAGAAGGGGCGCGAAGACGTCGAATATCTCAGGCAGCTGCAGACCATGGAAATCTGGTTTGCCAAATCTGATGTCGTCGATGTCTATGCGCCCGTCTATGTGCGCATCCCGACCAAGCTTGGCCCCGTGACGGTTTCCGCGACGCGATTCGGCGGTTGATCCACCGAATGGTGGAGATTATCACTAACATTTCACGCCGAGTACTAACATTTCGCGCCGAGTCGTGATTTTATCCGCGCCGGTTTCCGCTACAGCGCAGCGCGTCAAACGTGACGTGCTGCGCTGTAGCGCTTGAAGCTTGCTGCATAATTTTCTCCTTAAATCGATTCCGATCTAAGGAATTATGCAGTTGGAGGCTGCACGAGGGGATAAGACATGAAATTCAAGGCAACGTTGATCGGTGCAACCGCCATTTTGATGTGGTCGCTCCTGGCGCTGTTTACCGCTGCATCCGGCAAGATGCCGCCGTTCCAGTTGTCAGCCATCTGTTTCCTCATCGGCAGCATTCCGGGGGTCGTCGTTCTCGCGCTGAAGCCGGAGCGGCTGGCGCTGTTGAAGCAGCCGGCGAAGGTCTGGATCACCGGCATCGCCGGTCTTTTCGGTTATCACTTTCTCTACTTTACCGCACTTCGCAACGCGCCGGCTGTCGAAGCCGGTCTGATCGCCTATCTCTGGCCGCTGCTGATCGTCGTCGGCTCTGCCCTATTGCCGGGCGAGCGGCTGCGCTGGTACCACGTTGCCGGCGCTTTTGCCGGCCTGATGGGAACGATCATGATCATCGCCCGCAACGGTATCGCCTTTGACGACGCCTATCTGATGGGGTACGGCGCAGCCCTGCTGTGCGCCTTCACCTGGTCCGGTTATTCGCTGCTGACGCGCCGCTTCGAGGCGGTCTCGACCGACGTCGTCACCGGCTTCTGCCTGGCGACATCGCTTCTCTCGTTCGTCTGCCATCTTGGTCTCGAGACGACCGTCTGGCCGGAAACGACGTTCGAGTGGCTGGCGGTTGCGGGCCTCGGCCTGCTGCCGGTCGGTGCCGCCTTCTATGCCTGGGACTTCGGCGTCAAGAACGGCAATATCCAGCTGCTCGGCGTTGCCAGCTACGCCGCACCGGTTCTGTCGACGCTGATCCTCATCCTGTTCGGTTTTGCCGAGCCGTCATGGCGTATCGCCGCCGCATGCCTTTTCGTGACGGGCGGCGCGGTGCTGGCGGCCAAGGACATGATCTTTCGTAAGGCGCGCACGGCGGTGCAGCCGGCAGAGTAACCTTCCGGGCGGAAAACCGCTTCACACTTTTCCTGAAAATGCTCTATTTCTCAGGCGGCGCCCAGTCGGGGGCCGCCATCTCGAAGACTGAGAAATCGAAGCCCGGCGCCACCGTGCAGCCGACAAGCGTCCAGTCGCCGAGCGAGACGGCGGATTGCCACCAGTTGGGCGGCACGAGCCCCTGTGGGCGCTCGCCGCCGAGAATGCCGGGGCCGAGGCGCAGAACCGTTGCAGGCTCGCTGTCGGCGGCAATGCTGAGCTCCAGCGGCGCGCCAGCATAGTGATGCCAGACCTCGGCGGCGTCACGTACCCGATGCCAGTGCGAGCGCTCGCCGCGCTCCAGCAGATAGTAGATCGCCGTCGAGTGGCCGCGCGGCCCGCCGTTGGCGTCGCGGAAGGTCTGCACATACCAGCCCCCTTCGGGGTGGCGCGTCAGCCCAAGGATCTCGATGATGGCGCCCGGCGTCAGTTCCTGATCGGCCGTCATCAGAAATTATCCTTGCGCTTGCGGATTTCGGCAAAGACAGCCGCATCGGTCGCCCCTTCCATGCCGAGATGCGCGCGGATCTTCGGGTCGGCGGCGCGCAGGAACGGGTTGGTGCGCCTTTCGAGGCCGATGGTCGTCGGCGCCGTAAAGCCGCCATCGCAGCGGGTTTCTTCGATCTCGGCCGCACGCTCCCTCAATGCATCATTGTCCGGGTCGATCGTCACGGCGAAATGGGCGTTCGACAGCGTGTATTCGTGGCCGAAATAAACAGTAGTGTCGTCGGGCAGGGCGAGAAGTCGGCTGAGCGACTGCCACATCGTTTCCGGCGTTCCCTCGAACAGGCGGCCGCAGCCGAGCGCAAACAGGGTGTCGGCGGCAAAGAGCAGCTTATCCTCAGGAAGGTGGAAACAGATATGGCCGGCGGTGTGGCCGGGCGTCTCGATGACGTCGACCGGGTGGCCGGCAAAATCGAAGCGTTCAGCGTGACGCACGCTCCTGTCGATGCCGGGGATATTGGCCGCCTCTGCCGCCGGCCCGATGATGGTGGCGCCGAAACGATCCTTGAGCGCGACGTTGGCCGCGACATGGTCTCCGTGGTGATGGGTGGTGAGGATATGGGTGAGCGTCCAGCCACGCCGCTCCAGGGCCTCCAGGATCGGCTGCTCCTCGGGCGCGTCGATCGAGGCGGTGGCGCCGCTTACCGGATCGTGCAGCAGCACGCCGAAATTGTCGGTGCGGCAAAGAAAGAGGTCAAGTTCGAGCGCGGCCATGGCGTGTCTTCCGATCGGGCTTCTGCTGCAGGCGCCTTCGATCGCGGTCGATCAAAGGACAAATCATGCGGCGAGTTTAACGCTACAGCGCCCCTTTGCACGCTCTATGAGCATGCGGTGCTGTGGTGACTGCCGCCGAATGTAGCGAGGCTTGCCTTGAAGTCTACCGCTTCAAGGCTAACATGTTGCGCATGCACACCGATATCGTCGACCTCCGAGAATTCTATCACTCCGAACTGGGCCGCATGGCCGAACAGTCCGTCACCATTGCGCTGTCTTCGGTCTGGGCGCGCCTGCCCGAGGAGCGGCTTGTCGGGCTCGGCTATGCCGTGCCCTATCTCGAGCGTTTCCGGAAGGACACGGAGCGGACCTTTGCTTTCATGCCGGCGGGGCAGGGGGCGGTGAACTGGCCGGTTGCCGAGTTGTCGTCGACCGCGCTGGTGTTCGACGAGGAATTGCCGCTGCCCGATTCTTCCATCGACCGGGTTTTGATGGTGCATTCGCTGGAATTTGCCGAAAGCCCGCGCGAGACGATGAAGGAGATCTGGCGGGTGCTGGCGCCGGGCGGCCGGCTGGTGATCGTCGTGCCCAATCGTCGTGGTGTCTGGGCGCGCATGGAGCATACGCCGTTCGGCTCGGGGCGGCCCTATTCGCGCGGTCAGCTGACGGCGCTTCTGCGCGAGACGAACTTCACACCCGGCGCCTCGTCGGAGGCACTGTTCTTCCCGCCGTCGAAGCTGAAGATGATCCTGCGCCTGCGCCGGGGCTTCGAGCGGCTTGGCCGCTCGCTCTGGCCGGTCTTCTCGGGCGTGATCGTGGTGGAGGCGCAGAAGCGGCTTTATCAGGGCCTGCCGGTTGCCGCGCGTGCGTCGCGGCGCGTGTTCGTGCCGGTGCTGGCGCCACAGGGTATCCCGAGCACCCGGGAGCGCCCGCGCGCCCAGCCTTGATCGCCACTCTGCCGGGCTTGCCGACCCTCGACAAATGCCGATTGCGCCGGTATTGGCTTGGCCTCATTTCCTGCCTTGAAAGCTGATCCGATGAGCCTTGCCTCGAAGAGCCCGCAGCCGCGTCCCGGCATTCTGGACATTGCCGCCTATGTGCCCGGCAAGGAGCATGCCCCCGGTGTCGCCAAGGTCCACAAGCTCTCGTCCAACGAGACGCCACTCGGCGCCAGCCCCAGGGCGATCGAGGCCTTCCAGGCCGCGGCCTTCAACCTGGAGCGCTACCCCGACGGCCAGGCCCAGGCGCTGCGCGCGGCGATCGGTGCTGTGCACGGGCTCAACCCGGCAAACATCCTGTGCGGCAACGGCTCGGACGAACTGCTCGGTCTCCTGTGCCACACCTATCTGGCGCCCGGCGACGAAGGCATCATCACGGAGCACGGGTTCGTGGTCTACAAGATCCAGATCATGGCCGCCGGCGGTACGCCGGTCATGGTCAAGGAGCGCAACGCGACCGTCGACGTCGATGCCATTCTCGCGGCGGTCACCGAGCGCACGAAGATCGTCTTCATCGCCAATCCGGCGAACCCGACTGGAACCTATATTCCCGTCGACGAAGTTCGCCGTCTGCATGCGGGCCTGCCCGAGGGCGTGCTTCTGGTGCTCGATGCCGCCTATGCCGAATATGTTCGGCGCAACGATTATGCGGCCGGGCTCGAACTGGTGTCGGCCAACCGCAACGTCGTCATGACCCGGACGTTCTCCAAGATCTACGGTCTTGCCGGTCTGCGTATCGGCTGGATGTACGCTCCGCCGCAAGTGATCGACGCGGTCGATCGCGTGCGCGGGCCGTTCAACCTCAGTGCGGCGGCGATTGCAGCCGGTGCCGCGGCCGTGCGCGATCAGGCCTTCGTCGCTGAGGCGGTCGACCATAACCTCGTCTGGCTGGAGCGTGTCAGCCGCGCGGTGGAATCGATCGGTCTCACGATCACGCTATCGGTTACCAACTTCGTGCTCATCCATTTCCCGGACGAGGACGGCATGCGTGCGAACGACGCGGATACGTTCCTCACTCATCGCGGCTACATCCTGCGTGCGATTGCGGCCTACGGCTTTCCCAATGCCCTGCGCATGACCATCGGCTCGCAGGAAGCCAATGAGGGCGTGATCGCGGCACTGACAGAATTCATGGGACGGAAATGATGACACAGCAGTTTGAAACGATCGCACTTATCGGCATCGGCCTCATCGGCTCATCGATCGCCCGGGAAATCCGAGACAAGCAGCTCGCCCAAACCCTGGTGATCTCGACCCGCAGCGAAGCGACGCTTTCGCGCGCCGAGGAGCTTGGCCTTGGCGATCGCTATACGCTGTCGGCTGCCGATGCGGTGCGCGGTGCCGATCTCGTCATCGTGTCGGTGCCTGTCGGTGCGTCCGGTGCGGTGGCCGCGGAAATCGCCGCCCACCTGAAGCCTGGCGCGATCGTCACCGATGTCGGCTCGACCAAGGGCTCGGTCATCGCCCAGATGGCGCCGCATCTGCCCGCCACGGTTCATTTCGTGCCAGGGCATCCGATCGCCGGTACCGAGCATTCCGGTCCGGACGCCGGCTTCGTCGGCCTCTTCCGCGGTCGCTGGTGCATCCTGACGCCGCCGGACGGCCAGGACGAGGAAGCGATCGCGCGGCTGCGGCTGTTCTGGGAAACGCTTGGTTCTATGGTCGAGCAAATGGATGCCGAGCATCACGACAAGGTGCTGGCGATCGTCTCGCACCTACCGCACATCATCGCCTACAACATCGTCGGCACGGCGGACGATCTGGAAGCGGTGACCGAATCCGAAGTCATCAAATATTCCGCGTCCGGTTTCCGCGACTTCACCCGCCTGGCCGCGTCCGACCCAACCATGTGGCGCGACGTCTGCCTGCACAACAAGGACGCGATCCTCGAAATGCTGTCGCGGTTTTCCGAGGACCTCGCCTATCTGCAGCGGGCAATCCGCTGGGGCGACGGCGACAAGCTGTTCGATCTCTTCACCCGCACCCGCGCGATCCGGCGGTCGATCATCCAGGCAGGTCAGGACACGGCCATGCCGGACTTCGGCCGTCACGCGATGGATCAGAAGTAGCCGATAAACGAAAGAGCCCGGGGCGTGGATCATCCACGCCCCGGGCTCTTTGTATTCTCGCGAAGGCCGCCAGAGCGAGCGGCTTTTCGCTGCACCGGGATCAGAGCGTCGGCAGCACGCCGATCGGGATGAAGGCGAGGAAGGCGGTGCCGTCGCGCACGTTGAGCTTGACTGTCGCCTCGTTCTTGCCGTTGGCCAGCGCCTTCAGCATGTTGGCCGTGTTGTTGACCAGGTTCGCATCGTCGGGGATCAGCGTGACCAGGTTTGTGCGCCAGGCGTCGATATTGGTCATCGTCAGCGAAAACTCGCCGGAGATCAGCCCCTGGTCGTTGACCGAGAAGGGGCCCGACAGCTTGGCGTTCATGCCCGAGCCAAGGTCGACTGTCATCTGGCGCAGTTCGCCCTTGCTCCCGCGCAGCATCGCCGGCGTCGGGATGCCGGAGCCCATCCAGCTCGCCTTGTCGACAAAGGTGAGGTCGGCGGCAAGATTGGCGGGTGGCGCGAAGCTTGCGCCGTTCTCAGGACGAAGATCGAGCTTGTCGACGCTCAAGGCCGCATCGAGATCGTTGCCGTTCTGACGCAGGTGCATTTCGCCGTGGCTGGCGCCGAAGCCGAAGCTGTCGCCGGTCAGCGGCAGGCGCACGGTGCCGGTCAGGTTGTCATAGGTCAGCGAACTGCGGTCGAGCCCGGAAAGGGTCGCCCTGACGCTTGCATGCAGCAGCGTCCAGTCGGCCGAGACATTGAGGTCGGGCGAAACGCGCAGTTCGGCCGGACCATCGAGCTCGATGATCGCATGGCTGGGCTGGTAGACTTGTGCCGCGGTCCGAAGCGCGCCGAAGGAGGCGGAGGCACCGCGGCGGGTGTCGTCGAGATTGACCTTGTCGCAGAACAGGCCGATGCGGAACGGGAAGCCGCGCACGTCCATGTTCGTGCACTCGCCGCCGAGCCCGTTTGCCCGGCCGTCCGCGAGCTGGGTCGTCAGGCGCTTCTCGACCTGGTCGGCGACGGCATACCAGCCGGCCGAATAGGCGGCACAGACGATCACTATACCGGCGATAAGCCAGCGAAACTTCCGGCTGACCGGCGAGGGATTGGCGACTGCGGTTGCGGTCATGGTAACGCGTACTCCACCAAACTCAGATCGCGGCCGCCTTTCGGGTGGCGCCGCCGATCCTGCTTATTATCTTTCATTCTATGCACGGGAACGACTTGTCTCTTCCGTGCCGAGATGCTGTGCCGTAGAAAAACCGACATGGCTGGCCACCGATGAGCCGACGATTCGGCGATGAGCAGACAGCGCGGATTGAATGACAGTGGATATGGACGAATTTTGGGTCTTTGGCTACGGGTCGCTGATGTGGAACCCGGGCTTCCGGTTCGAGGAAAGATCGACGGCGCGGGCATTTGGCTATCATCGGTCGCTTTGCGTGCGCTCTTGGGTGCATCGCGGTACTCAGCAGCGGCCGGGCCTGGTGCTCGGGCTCGACTATGGCGGCTCGTGCATCGGCGCGGCTTTTCGCATCGACAACGGCGAGAGGGCGGCGGTGATCGACTATTTGCGGGAACGCGAGCTTGTCACGCATGTCTACAAGGAAAAGACGATGCCGGTGCAGCTTGCCGACGGGCGGCGGGTTCCGGCGCTGACCTATGTGATCGACCGCGCCCATGTGCAGTATGCCGGAGCGCTGAGCGCTCCGGAGGCTGCGGCGATCGTCGCCGTCTCGTCGGGAAAGTCGGGTCCGAACAGCGAATACGTGTTCAACACGCTTGCCCACCTCAAGGAGATGGGCATTCGCGACCATTGGCTGGAAGAGGTCGTGGCGACCCTTAACGCATAATGTCCGGGATCAGGCTCGGTTTAGCCGCGGCCCATCGCCTTCAGTTCGGCAAGGCGCTGCTTTGCCGTCGGCGGCAGCGGCAGATGCGGGTTGTTTCTGACCGTCTCGATCAGAAGCTCGTCGCTTGCCGTCTCGGTCACCTCGATCAGCCTGGCGAGGAACTCGTCCGGATCGAGGCCCGCCTCGATCGGCGGCAGCACGCGAACCTTGAAATGGCCGGGGAAACGCAGAAACTTGCGGCGCGGCCAGAACAGGCCTGGATGCATGGCGACGGGCACAACAGGCACGTTGAGGTCACGGTAAAGTCGGGCGATGCCATATTTATAGTGCGGCGGTGCGCCGGGCGGCCTGCGGGTGCCTTCGGGATAGATGATCAGTTCTCGGCCGGACGCCATTTCCTGCTTGGTCCGATCCATGACTTCGGTCATGGCCCGGCCACGCGCGGCACGGTTCACCGGCACCATGCGCTGCTTGCGGACGTACCAGCCGAAGAGCGGGATCCAGGTCAGTTCGCGCTTGAGAATGAAGAAGGGATCGTTGAGCCAGGGCAGGAGCGCATAGACATCCCAGAACGACTGGTGCTTGGGCGCGAAGATGTAGCCGCTCTTGGGGATGTTCTCCAAGCCCTCGATCTCGAAGGTCGTGCCGACAATCTTTTTGAACAGCCAATGATTGCTGCGCGCCCAGTTCTTCGGAACGAACCAGGCCTTCTTCCGCGACACCAGAAAATAGGCCGGCGTGAAGACAATCATCTGCAGGATCAGATTGACGTAGAAGACCAGATTGAAAAGGACCGAACGCAGGACGATCATCAGCAGGCTCTCGAGGCGAGTTCAGGGATATCCAGCCCGTGGGCCGATGGATCGCTGCGTACACGAATAAACGCCGAAGGAAAACCGCCCGTCGTCACTTTGCTGATTAAGGGGTGGCAGCGATTATTCTTCGGCCGGTGTCGCACGCGAGGGAACGGTGCGCAATCCGCTCGCCGGGCGGGCACCGGCCATATCGCGCACGGAGGCGACGGAATACTTGCCGAACTCCAGCAGGATCGATTTCAGCACCATCGGATTGCGCAGCCAGTTCGTCGTCTTGAGGTCGGAGTTGACGACAGGATAGGCGATGAATTCGGTCTCCGGGCGGGCGCGACGCAACTCGAGCAGGCTTCGCGGCATATGGTAGTTGTTGGTCACAACAAGTACGCGCTTGTAGCCGTGATCGCTGATCCATTGGCTCGCCTCGGTCGCATTGCCGATCGTGTCGATCGCCTCGTGGCCGATGTCGACGCAGCATTTGAAGAGATCGGCCGAGCTTTGGGTGTTGCGCCGGATCTGGCTGCCGGTGGTCGCCGGGTGGACGCCCGAAATCAGCAGCCTTTTGCCGGCCCCGGATTTCAAGAGGTCGACCGCCTGATCGATGCGCTGGAAGCCGCCGGTCAAGACGACGATCGCTTCCGCCTTCGGGTCTTCCGGCGGTTGCATGGACGCGACGGTATCGGCGAAATTGAGGAAGGCCGCGACCACGATCGCGAACGGCACAAGCAGAATGAAAAAGGTCCGGCGGAGAATTTTGCGCAAGGGACTACGGGGTCGGCGTTCCTGCTCGGCCCCGCCTTGCCATTTGCCTCCTCCGGCCATCCCGCTCCCGCGAAGTCCTTGCGCCATCATGATTCTCTTCAGATAGCGCCAGATTGCGGCAAGGAATGGATCGAATAAAGGTGAAACATCTGGGCGTCAGCTTTGGTAGGTATCCGTACGTCCGGGATCAGAGCGGATCAGGTCGATCTCGTAGATCGTGCGCGTTACCGTGAGCCGAGCCGTCAGCGTCGTCAACACCGCAATGACGATCATGATGGCAAGAATACCGAGATAACCACTGTAACCGATGGTGAACGTGCCGAAGAGGGCGGTGGCCTGGTCCGTTTCCGGCGTCGCCAATGTGCGCGATTGCCAGTAGCCAGCAAGCGCGAAGAACAGCGCCGCCAGCAGCCCGCCGGCGCCGGCCCCCTTGAGGCTTATTCTGAGGAAATGCTTCTGGAACTCCGATGCCACGAATCCTGCCTCGGCGCCGACGAAATGCAGCACTTCGACGATATGGCGGTTTCCGGACAGTGCGCCGCGCGTGGCGAAGATGACGGTCAGCACCATGGTCGAGAAAACGAGGATCAGCACGCCGGTCCCGATCATTGCCGTGGTGTTTGCCATCGCCACCAGGCGGTCGACCCAGGTACGGTGATCGTCGAGGAAGGCCTGCGGGATGATCTCGGTCAGCGCCTTGCGCATGGCTGCGAAATCGGGCGGATTGTTTTCATCGATGGTGATGATGACGAGGCGGGGAACGGGCAATTCGTCGAGATCGAGGCCTTCGCCGAGCCAGGGCTCAAGCAGGCGGGCCGTTGCTGCGCGGTCGACGATGTTGCCACCTGTCGCTCCGCTGAAGGTCAGGGCCAGATCTCGCGCATCGGCAAGCGCCTTTTCCATATCGAGACCGTCGTCCGGTTTGATCTGGATGGTGATCTCGCGGGAAATCTGGCTCTGCCAGCTTTGGGCCGTGGCGCGCACCATGCTGACACCGCCGAGCGTGAGGCAGGCGAGGAACGACATGATCGCGATCACGCACATCAGCGCGTGACCGGACACGTTCGTCGACGGCACGATCGGCCCCATCGGGCGCACGCGCATCTCCGTGCGGCGCGGCTGCTGCTGCGGTTCCGGTTGCTGCTCCGGCACCTCATGGGTGCGTTTGGTGCGGCCCTCACTCATAGATATCGAGCCGCCCTTGCGAAAGGATCATGCGCCGCGCCTCGACCTGATCCATCAGCGACAGATCGTGGGTGGCAATGACGACGGCGGTGCCGAGCCGGTTGAGTTCGAGGAAGAGGTTCAGCAAGCGGCGGGCCATCGGCGGGTCGACGTTGCCGGTCGGCTCGTCCGCAAGCAGGATTTCGGGGCGGTCAATCAGCGCGCGGGCGATTGCCGCGCGTTGCTTCTCGCCGCCGGAAAGTACGGGCGGCAGCACATTGATGCGCTCGCCAAGCCCAACCCATTTCAACAGTTCGAGCACGTCGGCGCGGTAGCTCGATTCGTCCTTGCCGCGCACGCGCAGCGGAAGCGCAACGTTCTCATAGGTGGTCAGATGATCGAGCAGGCGGAAGTCCTGGAAAACGATGCCGACGCGCCGGCGCAGCATGGGGAACTCTTCGCGCGGGATCGACGAAATGTTGCGGTCGAACATGCGGATCAGACCGCGCGTCGGCTGCAGCGAGAGGAAGAGCAGGCGCAACAGCGTCGTCTTGCCGGCGCCGGAGGGGCCGGTGAGGAATTGGAACGACCGGCGCGGAATGTCGAAGGTCAGGTCCCGGAGAATTTCCGGCCCCATGCCATAACGCAATCCGACGTTCTCAAAATGAATCAATGGGTACCCATCTCTCTCACGACCCGTGCGGTTCTGCTTGGGGACGGCTATCTGCGCATAGGACGCCAAGCGCCGAAAGGCAAAACCGCCAGCGGAATCATGGTTAAGCAGCGGTTAATTTTTCATGAAAAGACGCCGCTTTCACGGCCTCTTTCCGAAGCATTAACCATTTCGGTTTACGTGTCGGAAAGATTTGATGCAATGCCCTGATTCTTGCACCGCCAGGGATCGGCGCATTGCCCGATGGTTTCGCATGGATGGCAGGTCCGTCCGCGATCCAGGAGGAAAAGGCGATGCAGGCATTCCGCACGAAATCGGCTGGAGCCGCGGCCTATGCCGATCTGCTGCCACCGGACCGCGGTCCACGCGAAGCTGCACCCGCGCCGCGCCGCGTCGACTATGTCGACGCCGAATTCGAGACCGTTTCGGCGACGGCCCGCCGCAATCCCTATCCCGTTTTCAATGACAATCGGCGGCACACTCGACGCCACGGCCCGACATTGACGGTCGTTCGCGACGAGAAGGCCGCCCTCAGGCGCCTGTTGTCTCTCGCCGAGACTTGGTTGCGCGCCATGCCGGCACGTCGGTTCGCCGCGCTTGTCGCAGCTTTCGCCCTTGCGGCGTTTGCGGCTATCATCGTCCTTTCGACCGGTGACGGGGTCGAAAGCGAGCCATTGGCGATCACCGACGTCACTGCGTCGCTCGATTATTCCGGCGGCATGCGGGTACTTTCGGTCTACGGCTCCATCGACAATTCCTCTTCCGCCCTGCAGCGACTGCCGTTGGTCGTGGTGGATGTGGTCAGCAATGGCCGCAAGGTTACGGCGACGCGATTGATGCCGGAGGGTGCCGCCATCGCACCCGGCGAGAGCCGCCGCTTCGTGACCAGGCTCCCATATGCAGGTGGAAAAATGCCCGAGGTGAAGGTTTCCTTCGCCGAAAACGGTGTCTCCGTGCGCTGATTGTGCTAAGCGGGCGCAAAAGGGAAGGCGTTTGTCTTCCGGATGAAACGCTGGAGAAACCGCATGCCCGTCGTTCGCGGAAAGAATATCGAGCCCCTTTATACGGCAGAGACGATCGCCGCACGCAACACCGAGCTTGCCGACATGATCGTCGAGGGTCCGCACAAGGACCTTCTGGTGATCGCGGTGCTCAAGGGCTCGTTCATCTTTGCCGCGGACCTGATCCGCGCCATGCACAACACCGGCCTGGCACCGGAAGTCGAGTTCATCACGCTGTCGAGCTACGGGCTCGGCACGGTCTCCCAGGGCGTAAAGATCATCAAGGACATCGATAGCGACGTGCATGGCCGCGACGTGCTCCTGATCGACGATATCCTGGAATCCGGGCGCACCCTGCGTTTTGCGAAGGAACTGATGTACGAGCGCGGCGCGCGCAACGTCACCATTGCGGTGCTGCTCGACAAGCGCGTCAAGCGCAAGGTCGAGCTCGAGGCCGACTATGTTGGCTTCGAATGCCCTGATCATTTCGTCGTCGGCTACGGCATGGACGTGGCTTACGCGTTCCGAGAACTGCCCTTCGTTGGCGTCGTCACCGGCGACGCCGAGTAGAGACGAGAATGTGCAGCGCTGCGGCGTTTGAGATCGCGGCGCTGTAATGACCTCCAGGCCGCGTTCAGCGCTCGAAGCAGGGCCGCTGTAAAACGCGCATTCCGAAATCCAGCCGCCCGGCGTTTACCGAACACAAAGAAAAAGCTGGTTGTTTGGGGTCGTGTCGCGTTTCGCCCCCTGGGATGCCACGTGCCGCTGCGGACTGCCTCACGATTCTTGTGAGTGTTGCCGTATCCATTGGAATGGGCCGGCCTCTTCGCGAGAGAGCCGTGCCGTTGCAGCGAACGCGGGAGGCCATGATGGCGAAGATCCTGATTACCGAGGACGAGGATGCATTGCGCTCCTTCGTCGCCCGGGCCTTGAGGCTCGATGGACATGAGACCGTGGAGGCTGGAGACGGCGCAGATGGGCTTGCCTGCCTGCAGACCGAGAATTTCGATCTGCTGCTGTCAGATATCCGCATGCCCGTCATGGACGGCATCGAATTGACGCATCAGGCGTCCGCAGCCTTTCCGGCGATGAAGATCCTGCTGATGACCGGTTACGCCGAACAGCGCGAGCGGGCCGACGATCTCGCCGACAAGATCGTCGACGTCATCTCCAAGCCCTTTTCCCTGCCTGACATCCGCAAGGCGGTGGCCCTGGCGCTCGCTGCCTGACGGGTCCCCCTCCATCGCCCGATCGTGGGCGAGGCATTGATTGTTTGGCGATCTGACAAATTGAATACGGCCCTGGCGCGTTTCCGCTCCAGGGCCGTCGTCGTTTCCGGCTCTTTTGGCCGAGGGTCAGCGCATGTCGAGCAGGCGTTCGAGATACTGGCGCTCGGCCTCGGGCGACAGCGTGTTGCCAAGGCGGCGGCGGATTTCGTCGAGAATCTCACGCGCCCGCTGGGTGTCGATTTCATCGGGAACTTTCACCTGGTCGCCGAAGTCCGGACCGGCATTCTGCTGGCGTCGACCGAGCGGGTCGCGACCATTCTGGCCGTATTGCGGGACGCCCTGACCGGGTCCTTGTCCCTGGGCCTGCATCTGGTTCATCATGTCCTGGGCGCCGTCACGCAGCGCCTGCAGTGCGCGGCCCTGGCTGCCGACGGCCGGTTCGCCCTGGCCCTTGCCAAGGGAGCCGGAGGCGCCTTCCATTTCGCGCTTGGCGTCGCCGAACCCCTTGCCGGGCTTGATGCCAAGGCTCTCCAGACCCTTCTGCAGTTCGCCGAGTTGCTTGCCCAACGCATCCTGCTGCTGCTTCAGCTGCTTCAGCGCTTCCTTCAGTTGCTCGGCGGTCATGTCGTCGAGCGGGCCGTTCTCGTCACCACGCTGGCCCGGATCCTGCGGCATGTCCTGACCATAAAGCTCGTTGTCCTCGCCCTGCAGCGGGTCGCCGCGCTGCATGCGGTCTCGCTGCGCCTGGTCGAGCTTGAACGTCTCGTCCATCAGCTTTTGCTGCTCCTGCATCAGCTGGCCGAGCTTGTCCATCTGCTCGCGCATGGCGTTGTTCTGTTCGCCCATCTGTTGCTGGCCGCGGTTGGCCTGCAGGTTGTTCATCAGACGCTGAAGCTCCGACAGCATCTGACGGGCCTGGTCGCGCGCACCCGATCGCGCCAGGTTCTCGATCTGGTTCATCATCCTGTCCAGATCCTGTTGGCGCAGAACATTGTTCTGATCCGGATTGGCGGCCATGCGCGGGTTTTTCGCGGCCTCCTTGGCCAGCGCCTGCATATATTCCTGCATGGCCTCGCGCAGTTCCTTCATCAGCTTGGCGATTTCCTCGTCGGGCGCATTGCGATCAAGCGCATCCGACAACGCCTGTTGCGCATCGCGCAGACGTCGGTCGGCGAGCGACAGATCGCCATCCTCGATGCCTAGCGCGATTTCCCAGAGATGCTTGGCGGCGTCGCGCAGCATGTCGTCGTTGCGCGCCAGCGCCATGCGCGAACGTGCCGATTTCAGGAGCAGGAAATGGGTGAGGTTGGGGATCGTTTCCTCGGCGAAGCTGGCGATCGCGTCATTGAGGTCGATCGCCCGCGGCAGGTCGTTGGCGTTGAGTGCAAAGACCTGTCGCTGTTCGGCAACGGCGCCCGCCAGCGGATTGAAGAATTGCCGCGCCGGAAGGATCATGTCCTGCGGCACGCTTCTCCCCTCCTGACCGGCGGCATCGCGGGCAACGAGGGTGACGCGAACGCGCTTGCCGGCCAGCGGATGTTCGCTGAGGTTGCGGCTGGTCGTGCCCTTGGCCTCGCGGGCGTTGCGGCGCGGCAGGTCGAGACGATACTCGGGAAGCGGATAGAGCGGCCGTGCGTCCTTCGCCTGTTCGTCCAAAGGCTTGATCTCAGCCCAGGCCTGAGCGATGCCGTAGTCGTCGCTCGCCAGGAAGGCGATGTCGAGCGAGGCATTTGGGGTGGGCTTTGGCAGGCCGTCAAAGGCGATCTGAGGCACGCTGTCGGGGGTGATCTTGAACGTCCACTTCTGGCCACCGACGGAGAGTTCGCCGTCCTTTACGATCTTGTAGAGGTGATTGCGCACGGCATTGTCGGGCGCCTTCTGGGCGGCCGGTTCCGCTGACGCAGTCTTTTCGTCCGGCTTTTCCCCGGCGGTCGGGATGACGATCGCGTCGGCCGATCCGTGTTCCGAATAGCGGACGGCTTCTTCCGTGCCGGCGCCAGTGACGCGCACGGTCAGATCGCTGAACTGCGGAATGGTAATCGCCGCCGTTTCGTCAGATGGGGACGCGACGCCCTGGCGGCCCGTGAGGAAGACGGGCGCACGCCCGGTATAGGCGGGCGGTGTCACCCAGGCATCGACCCGGATGTCGGCGACTTCGCTTGCTGGCTGCGGCAGGTGGAAGGCGTCCGAGAGAAGCCCCGCCCGGTTGGAATAGGAATAGGCGAAAGCGACGCAGGCGATCAGAACCGGCAGCGCCCGCAGCGCGAAAGGGTCGTGGCGGGCAATGTCGGGACGCGGCAGGCCCGTGTCGAGGGCACGGATCATCCCCGCCATGCGCGTCTGATGTTCGCGCCACAGCGCCTCGCCGAAGGCGCCGCCGGTTGCCGGAATGTCGTCCTGAACACGGATCGCCTGGTGGGGAAGGGCGTTGCGCTCTTCCAGCATCCGATCGGCATCGACGTTCCCAGGTAATCTCAACCGGGTCAGCGGAACGAGGGAGGCGATGAAGGCGACGAGAAAGCCCAGAAGCAGGGCGGCATGCAGCCAAAGCGGAGCAATGCGGAAGAGGCCGAGCCAGGCGGCCGACAGAAACAGGAGCACGATCGAAGCGGGAACGAGGGCGCGCGGCAAAACCTGCTCGGCGATCAACACCGCCCGCGCGACAAACCTTTTCAGCGCCAGCGTTCTGGCAAACGACTTCGGTTGTGGCGTTTCATCCTGCCGGAATTGCGTCATCCGCCCAAGTTCCCTTTCGGTCGCTCATGACCGCTCGTGACCGACCTATTGAATGATCAGGATAACATCGTTTGTGGCGAAGACGAGGGCGACAACAAAATCGTGATCGCCCGCGCGGGCGATCCACAGATCATCGTCCGATCCGAAAGACTGCTCAGTCGAGCCAGTCCGGAACCGAATCAAGCCCGATCAGGTCATCGTAGCTTTGGCGCGGCCGGATCACGTGGAAGCGATCGCCCTTGACCAGCACTTCCGGGATCAGCAGCCGGCTGTTGTAGGTGCTCGCCTGGACAGCGCCATAGGCGCCGGCAGAACTGATGGCGAAGAGATCGCCCGGCTTCGGCATGGCCATTTCGCGGTCAAGCGCCAGATAGTCGCCGGTCTCGCACACCGGGCCGACGACGTCGGCCTTGATGCGGGGCGCATTGGCGGCTGAAATGCGAACCGGCCTGATCTCGTGATAGGCCTCGTAGAGCGTCGGGCGGATCAGGTCGTTCATGGCGCCGTCGACAATGACGAAGGTCTTGTCGCCGCCATCCTTGACGTAGATGACCTCGGTCACGAGGATGCCGGCGTTGCCGACGATCAGCCGGCCCGGCTCGGTGACGATCTTGCAGCCGAGCGACTGCAGCTGGCTCTTGACGATTTCGGCATAGGCATCGGGCAGCGGCGGCGGATTGTTGTCTTCCTTGTAGGGAATGCCGAGACCGCCGCCGATATCGACGTGATCGATCGCGTGGCCGTCGCTGCGTAGCGTGTCGACCAGTTCGCGCAGCAGCTTGAAAGCGTCGTCGAAGGGCTGCAGCTCGGTGATCTGGCTGCCGATATGCATATCGATGCCGGTGACCTGGATGCCGGGCAGTGTCGCGGCATGGGCGTAGACGGCGCGGGCACGCTCCCACGAAATGCCGAACTTGTTTTCCTTCTTGCCGGTCGAGATCTTCGAGTGGGTGCGCGCGTCGACATCCGGGTTGATGCGGAAGGAGACGTGAGCACGCTTGCCGGCGCGAACGGCGCGCTGGTTCAGGACCTCGAGTTCCGGTTCGGACTCGACGTTGAAGCAGTAGATGCCGGCCTCGAGCGCCAGGTCCATTTCCTGCGGGGTCTTGCCGACGCCGGAGAACATGATGCGGCTTGCCGGAATGCCGGCGGCCAGCGCGCGGCGCAACTCACCGCCCGACACCACATCGACGCCGGCGCCAAGGCGCGCAAGCGTCTTCAGCACGGCCTGGTTCGAATTGGCCTTCATGGCGTAGCAGACCATCGCATCGACGTCGGCAAAGGCCTTGGAGAAGACCTTGTAGTGCCGCTCGAGCGTCGCCGTCGAGTAACAGTAGAAGGGCGTTCCGACGGCGCGGGCGATGTCGGTCACCGGCACGTCTTCGGCGTAGAGAATTCCGTCGCGGTATTCGAAATGGTTCACGGGGCGTGGCTCGGCTTAGAGGAGGGGATCGAGCAGGAAAGGGCGGTCGTCAGCCTGTTCTTTCTTTTCGACAGTTCCGGCAGGGGCCAGGGTGTTGATCGGCGCCGTCGAGCCGGGTCGGTCGAGGTCGCCCTTGCGTCCACAACCGACAAGAACCAGCCCGGGGATCGCCAGAAGAAGCGCAAACCGGGCCGCCTTCGTGAATGTCATCGTGATTTTCCTTCGCGGGGACTGATGCTGGTGCGATGTCTTATCGATTTTTCCGGCGCTTGTGCACCCTGATTCTGCGACGGGATTCAGCCCCTTGCGCTCAGGCACGTCGTTGCCCCGAAACCGCAACGCGGTCTCGGGGGACAAGCATCAGTTGCGCGCGCGCCACCAGGCGATCTGCTTGCGAACCTCGTTCGGTGCGGTGCCGCCGAAGGACGTGCGACTGGCGACCGAGGCCTCGACGGTCAGCACGTCGAACACCTTGGCGGTGATCGAAGGATGGATCGACTGCAGGTCTTCAAGCGAGAGGTCGGCGAGGTCGCAGGCCTTCTGTTCCGCAAGGGCGACGGCGCGGCCGGTGACATGGTGGGCGTCGCGGAAGGGCAGGCCGGCCTCGCGTACCAGCCAGTCAGCAAGGTCGGTCGCTGTCGAATAGCCGGAACCGGCAGCCGCCTTCATCCGGTCGGCCCGAATGGTCATGTCGCGCACCATGCCGGTCATCGCGGCAACGGCGAGTTCGAGGCTCTCGGCCGCGTCGAAGACCTGTTCCTTGTCTTCCTGCATGTCCTTGGAATAGGCGAGCGGCAGGCCCTTCATGACGGTCAGAAGCGCGATCAGCGAGCCGTTGATGCGGCCGGTCTTGGCGCGCACCAGCTCGGCGGCATCGGGGTTCTTCTTCTGCGGCATGATCGAGGAGCCGGTCGAAAACGCGTCGGACAGACGAATGAAGCCGAACTGCGGCGTCGACCAGATGACGATCTCTTCGGCAAGGCGCGACATGTGCGTGGCGGCGATTGCGGCAATCGACAGGAATTCGAGCGCGAAGTCGCGGTCCGAAACTGTGTCGATCGAATTGCGGGTGGGGCCGGCAAAGCCGAGTGCGCTCGCGGTCATGTGCCGATCGATCGGGAAGCCGGTGCCGGCAAGGGCGGCCGCGCCGATCGGGCTTTCATCCATGTGCTCGATGGCGTGGCGCACGCGCGAGCGGTCGCGGCCGAACATCTCGACATAGGCCATGCAGTGATGGCCGAAGGTGACGGGCTGGGCCGTCTGCAGATGGGTGAAGCCGGGCATGACGGTCTCGGCATGTTCCTCGGCGCGGTCGAGGAAGGCGGCGATCAGGCCGGTCAGCGCCTTTTCGGTCCTCTGCAGCTCTTCCTTGACCCACAGACGGAAATCGAGCGCCACCTGGTCGTTACGCGAGCGGGCCGTGTGCAGCCGGCCGGCGGCCGGGCCGATCAGGGTCGCAAGCCGGGCCTCGATGTTCATGTGGATGTCTTCGAGGCGGCGAGAGAATTCGAACTGGCCGCTTTCGATCTCTGACAGGATCGTGTTGAGACCGTGAACGATCTTGTCTTTGTCCTCGGCCGAAATGATGCCTTGATGCGCCAGCATGGTCGCATGCGCTATTGAGCCGCGGATGTCCTGAGCATAGAGCTTCTTGTCGAAGCCGATCGAGGCATTTATCTCCTCCATGATCGCGTCCGGACCCGAGGCGAAGCGACCGCCCCACATCTGGTTGGAGGTTTTTGTCTCGGAATTGCCGTCAGCCATGAAGAATGCCCGCCTTGGAGAATGAAATGCCCGACCAGAAGAAATCCCCCCCGGCCGTGAAATTGTTCGCGCTCGCCGCCTTGTTCGGCGTGATCATCGGTGCGGCTGCGGTATACGTGAAGGAGACGGGGTCTGGCAATGCCGAGCCGACCGAAACGGCAGCTGCCGTCTGCCCGTTGACGGGCGAAAAGGTCGCCTCGCTGACGCCGTTCATGAAGGGCCAGGTGGCGGCGATGTCGCCGGCCGCCTCGCCACGCCCGATCGCACTCGATTTCAACGACCCGGACGGCAAGCCGACGACGGTTGCCGCCTTTGCCGGCAAGACGATGCTTGTCAATCTCTGGGCCACCTGGTGTGGCCCCTGCCGCGAGGAAATGCCTGCCCTCAACGCGCTGCAGAAGTCCCTCGGCAGCGACAAGTTCGAGGTGGTCGCGATCAACATCGACGTCGGCGACGACGAGAAGCCGAAGGCCTTCCTCGACGAGACCGCCGTGCACGACCTGCGCTACTATCGCGATGCGTCAATGGGCGTCTTCAACAATCTGAAGAAGGAAGGCCTTGCCTTCGGCCTGCCGGCAACCTTGCTGCTCGACGACAAGGGATGCCTGATCGGCTCGATGAATGGCCCGGCGGCCTGGGACAGCGACGATGCCAAAGCGCTGATCAAAGCGGCCACGGGCGGGTAGGCGTCACTCTCCGTGGGTTGTGGTGCGGTTGTCGCGCAACAGGTGCCACTGCACCTTGTGGGGGGTGAAATGCTCTGCCGCTGCACGTTCCCACAACGGCGTGGGATGGTCACCAACGATGAAGATGTCGGTCGGCGGCAGGTTCGGGTCTGTGGCAATAGACGCGACGCCGTCAAAAACGTCAGCCCACAGCTCGGTCAGCTCGCAGACTTTCGTATTGGCAATTTCAGCTGCGTCACTGCCGCATTTGAAATTGCCTCCCTGCTTAGGCACGTAAGGTATATGGGAATTTAGTGTCAGCCAGTATAGGAGTTTCCGCTCAGCCGGGTTTGTCGTCAGCCGGTCGCGGACGGCACTTGCAATGTCGTTGTCGCACAGACCCGTGAAAACGCTGCCGCAGCGCTGGTGAAACCTATTGCTGTCGGTCGCAAGGCCTTCAAGGAAGTGCGATTCGAGAAAACCGATTCTTGGATACCACTTGTCCCGTTCGAACATCCTCTGCGAAAAGCCGTGATAGGAGATTGTTCGATAGCCCCGATCAGCCATGGCGGCCGGAAAGCAGTCGTAGCTGGTCCGGCGAAGATAATCGGTGTGATCGCCCCATTGTCCGCAGAGTTCGCGGGATTCAGCGCCCGTAGTCGAACCCTCGAAGTTGCTGAGGCCACTTGAAAGTTCATAGCGCCCGGTATCCAGTGCTGGCTGCAGACGCCGTGAAAGAATTGCAGTGTGCTCAGGGCTGGAGAATGCGCCAAGCCCTTCCACCATTACGAACAACAAGTTGCGACCACCATTCGCTACAGCGGCGGCGTCGATACCATTGATCGAGAGTGCGCTTTCAAATGAGTCAGCAGGTTGCTTCAGGAAAGGGCGATTGATATGGCGCTCCAACATCACCACGCTGAAAGCGACGAGAGCCCCTGGCAGTAGCGATGCGCCTCGCAATACCTGTCGATTGTGATTCACGAGGCAGGCGATTGCAACGCCATTCGCGATAAAGAGGCTGATCACGACGACGTAAAATACGGAAGAGGTGAGATCCAGCGATGCCATGTAGCGCACCGACTGGATTGCAGCGCCGAGCGGCAGGTGGAACGCTACCATAACCACGAGGCCGAAATCGATGAGGGCAATGAGCGGGAATAGCAGGTAGGCCAACGTAGGTTTGGCGCGCAGCGCGAATAGGCCTCCAATCAAGTAAAGGAATGGCGAAAGCGGTCGTGCGGCCACATAGAACGGCAAGACCAGCAGCATCATCAGATTAGGCGCTAGGCCGAGGATGAGCGCCAAGCGCCACGCCCTCGCACTCCAAAGTGAGGGGAATGACCGTGCCGCCATTGAGGATATCGCTTGCGAAATCATATTCTCTCCCACGTGACTAGGAGAGGGCGTAACAGAACTGTCTTTAAGCTAAGTTACCAGTATGGCGAGCAAATTCCTTGTCGCGCAAGATGTAGGGTTGTGGATCCCGCGGAGATTGGACGTTCTTACTTGAACAGAATCCTATGTTCGAGACCTAGCGGGTCGGCACCGGCACGTCGCCGCGGTAGTCGTAGAAGCCGCGGCCGGACTTGCGGCCGAGCCAACCAGCTTCGACGTATTTTACCAGGAGCGGGCAGGGGCGGTATTTCGAGTCCGCCAAGCCGTCGTGCAGGACCTGCATGATCGACAGGCAGGTGTCGAGACCGATGAAGTCGGCGAGCTGCAGCGGACCCATCGGGTGGTTGGCGCCGAGCTTCATGGCGGTGTCGATCGCCTCGACCGTGCCGACGCCCTCATAGAGGGTGTAGATCGCCTCGTTGATCATCGGCAGCAGGATGCGGTTGACGATGAAGGCCGGGAAGTCTTCGGCGACCGTGACGGTCTTGTCGAGCGTGCCGACAAATTCCTTGGCGGCCTTGAACGTGCCTTCGTCCGTGGCGATGCCGCGCACGAGCTCGACCAGCTTCATCACCGGAACCGGGTTCATGAAGTGGATGCCCATGAACTTTTCCGGACGGTCGGTCGCAGATGCAAGGCGGGTGATCGACAGCGAAGAGGTGTTGGTCGCAAGCAGCGCTTCCGGCTTCATGATCGGGCATACCTGGCCGTAGATCTTGCGCTTGATGGTTTCGTCCTCGGTGACGGCCTCGATGACGAGGTCCACCTGCGACAGGTCGTTGATGTCGGACGAGCCCTTGATCAGCGCCAGCGCGCTCTTGCGAGCCTCGTCGGTCATCTTGCCTGATGACACCTGGCGGGCAAGGTTGCCGTTGACGGTGGCGAGGCCCGCCTCGATGCGATCAGCGGCAAGATCGTAGATCTGCACCTTGTATCCGGCCATCGCCGAAACATGCGCAATGCCGCAGCCCATTTGCCCGGCACCAATAACTCCGACCGTCTTGATCATCGCGGCGAACATCCATCTTCAAGAATTTTGGCGGCCGTGCCGCCGTCACATACGAAAATACCGGGCCGGTCTGGCCGGCCCGGTAGATTGTTAATGCCAAGTCCGCGCTTTTGCCAGCCCTTTTCCTTGAGGCTCGGGAAGTGCGGTTGGCGAATGGTTACAGCGCCTTTTCGAGCTCCGGCAGGGCTTCGAACAGGTCGGCGACGAGGCCGTAGTCGGCAACCTGGAAGATCGGCGCCTCCTCGTCCTTGTTGATGGCGACGATCACCTTTGAGTCCTTCATGCCGGCCAGATGCTGGATCGCACCGGAGATGCCGCAGGCAATGTAGAGATCGGGGGCGACCACCTTGCCGGTCTGGCCGACCTGCCAGTCGTTTGGGGCATATCCGGCGTCGACCGCCGCGCGCGATGCACCGACGGCTGCACCGAGCTTGTCGGCAACCGGCAGGATCACTTCCTTGAATTTTTCCGACGAGCCGAGTGCACGGCCACCCGAGATGATGATCTTGGCCGAGGTCAGCTCCGGACGATCCGACGACGACAGCGCGTCGGCAACGAAGGTCGACAGACCCGGATTGGCCGCAGCCGCGATCGTCTCGAGCGAAGCCGAGCCACCTTCGGCAGCGGAGGCGAACGAGGCGGTGCGCACGGTGATGACCTTTTTCGCTTCCGTCGTCTGCACCGTCTGGATGGCGTTGCCGGCATAGATCGGACGCTTGAAGGTATCGGACGAGACCACCTCGGTGATTTCGGAAACCTGGGCAACATCGAGAAGCGCTGCAACCCGCGGCAGGACGTTCTTGCCGACCGAAGTGGCAGCAGCAAGGATGGTGTCGTAATTGCCCGACAGCGAAACGATCAGCGCCGCCAAGGGTTCGGCCAGATTGTTGGCAAGGCTTGCATCCTCGGCCACCAGCACCTTGGCAACGCCGGAAAGCTTGGCGGCCTGGTCGGCAGCCGCCTTGGCACCGGCACCGGCCACCAGCACATGCACGTCGCCGCCGATTTTGGCGGCCGCCGTCAGCGCCTTTGCGGTCTGGTCGGAAAGGTGGCTGCCGTCGTGGTCAGCCAGAAGCAGAATAGCCATGGTTTTGTTCTCCCTTTCGGTTCGAGCTCAACGATCCCTTGGCGATCGGAGCTCAACGGTTCTGACGTGGTTCATGCGTTTGTCCGCAAACCGGTTCCCACTTTGCGGAAGCATGAACTAGAGCACGCCGGCTTCGGTCTTGAGCTTTTCGACCAGTTCGGCCACCGACTTGACCTTGATGCCGGCCTTGCGGCCTTCCGGCTCCTCGGTCTTCAGCACCTTCAGCCGCGCGGTCGTGTCGACACCGAAGTCGGCAGGGGTCTTTTTGTCGAGCGGCTTCTTCTTCGCCTTCATGATGTTGGGAAGCGAGGCATAACGCGGCTCGTTCAGGCGCAGGTCGGTGGTCACCACCGCCGGCAGCTTGATGTCGATCGTCTGCAGGCCGCCGTCGACCTCGCGCGTCACCCTTGCTGTGCCCTCTGGTGCCTTGCCGTCACCGATCTCGACCTTGGAGGCAAAGGTGCCCTGGGCCCAGCCCAGAAGCGCCGACAGCATCTGGCCGGTCTGGTTCGAATCGTCATCGATCGCCTGCTTGCCGACGATGATCAGCCCCGGCTGTTCGGCCTCGGCCACACCCTTGACGATCTTGGCAACAGTGAGCGGCTCGACCTGGTCGTCGGTCTCGACCAGGATCGCCCGATCGGCGCCCATGGCGAGCGCCGTCCGCAGCGTTTCCTCGGCCTTGGCCGGACCGACCGAGACGACCACGACCTCGTCGGCCTTGCCGGCTTCCTTCAGCCGCAGCGCCTCTTCCACCGAGATCTCGTCGAACGGGTTCATCGACATCTTCACGTTGGCAAGCTCGACACCCGAGCCGTCAGCCTTCACCCGGATCTTGACGTTGTAGTCAACCACCCGCTTGACCGTCACAAGTATTTTCATGGATTCTTCCCTCCAAGAGCTTTCGCAGGAAAATGCGCCTTAACGGAGCCGCCTGATTGTCGGTTGGCGACATCGATACGCGTTTTTTCTCCAATTACAATCACTGTGCATGACGCTAAATCGATATAATCCCGAGAATTGGAATAACGTTTACGTACACGTAAGAAAGTGAGCTGACAAGACCTCTTCGCAGATGCGGCATGACGGTTCTTTCGCGATCATGCGGCGACGATCAAGCCTTTGAAATGGTGACGAAACCGGGGCGCTGGAAATGCCAAGCCGGCGGTTTCAAACGGTTGGTCGACCCCAGGGTGTCGGCGGCTTCCGCGTTTCCGGCGTGGGTTGCGGCGTGACGACGACGGACTCCACCTTATGCTCGACGGCGCGCGGCGTGACGATCGTCCGGTCGAAGAGCGGCACGCCGCGGCGTCGCAAAATGACCACGAGGACAAGCCCGGCAACGATGCCGCCGACATGGGCGCTCCACGAGACGCCGCTGCCCGGATCGACCACCAGCATGAAGAATTGCTGCCCGATCCAGAAGGCGAGCGGAATGGCCGCCGGCAGGGGCAGGGGGATGCGGAAAAACACCAGCACCCAGACGCGCACCTTCGGATGCAACAGGAAATAGGCGGCGACCACGCCGGAGATCGCACCCGATGCGCCGATTAGAGGCGCTTCCGATGCCGGGTCGAACAGGCCATGGGCCAAGGCCCCGGCAGCGGCACAGGCAAGGTAGAACAGCAGAAAGCGAAAGTGCCCGAGCGCATCTTCGACATTGTCGCCGAACACCCAGAGAAACAGCATGTTCATCGCCAGATGCATGAAGCCGCCATGCAGGAAGGAATAGGTGATGAAGGTGAAACCGTCGGGCACGATGATCAGCGACGGATCGAGCTGGGCATAATCGAAGATGAGCGCCGGGATATAGCCGAAGCCCAGAAGCGTCGCGTTGGCGAACTCTTCCGTGGCGATCGGCCCGGTTATCAGCCAAACAACGATGTTGATGACAATCAGGCTGATCGTCACATACTGAACCTTGATGTGCTTCAGGGTGTTCTTATCGTGAAGCGGTATGAACATGCGGTCTCCCGAAGCGTGATTCTACGGCGCCGCGCCTGTCCAGACGCGCAATGGTCGCCGTAACACTTTGTTTTACTGCACAGTCTCACCTTTTAATCGAGCCCGACTTAAGGGTGAGATTGTGCAGTGGGGAAACGTTATCTGTTTTTGCCGGGAATCCAAAGGACGTCGGCATGGCCCTTGTCGTTTGCCCAACGGGCGGCGACGAACAGGAAATCCGACAGCCGGTTGATATATGCGATCGCCTCGCGGCTGACGATTTCGGCTTCGAGCTGGGCAAGTGCCACCATCTGCCGTTCGGCACGCCGGGCGACGGTTCGCGCCACATGCAGTGCGGCCGATGCGGCGCTGCCGGCCGGCAGAACGAAGGAGCGCAGGGGTTCGAGATCGGCGTTCAGCCGATCGATTTCGGTTTCGAGCCAGGTGACTTGGCTTGCGACGATGCGAAGCGGCTCGTATTCCGGCTTCTCGCCGGTGTCGGGTGTCGCGAGATCGGCGCCGAGATCGAAGAGATCGTTCTGGATCCGCATCAAGGTGGCATCGAGATCGGCGACATCGGCGGTGTGTTGCCGGGCAAGCCCGACAAAGGCGTTGGTCTCGTCGACTGCGCCATAGGCATCGACCCTGAGATCGCTCTTCAGGCGGCGCGGACCGGAGACGAGCCCGGTGGTGCCGTTGTCGCCCGTCCGGGTGTAGATCTTGTTGAGCTTGACCATGGTGTCGTCACGTTCCTTAGGCGGGGCGGCCGCCGCCGGTGATCCATAGCGTCAGCATGATCAATACGATCGCGACTGCCTGCAGCAGTACACGGGCCTGCATCAGCTTGTTGGATTTGCTGCTGCTGCCACCCCTCATCATGTTCAAGAGGCCGCGGATCAGAACGATGACGACCAGCCCCATGACGAACAGGGTCAGGCCGGTGACGAAACTGGACATCGAATGCTCCCTTGCGTTTTCACTCAGCCGAGTCGGCCGATAATGCGGTAAAACAATGCTGCCGGCAGGAGCTTCTTCAGGAACGCGCCCTGCTTGGCGGGCCTTGTTACAATATAGTGCGGTTTCGGTCTCTTTGCCGCCAGCGCGTGCTTTAGGACTGCATATACGGCATCCGGTCCAAGCTTGCCCGCGACCGGTTTGCTCTCGCCTTTCAGGCGACGCATCTGCCGCTCGTACTCGGCGCGGTGGACCGAATTCTTCAGGTCGATGAAGCGCTCGATATAGGTCACGGCATTGGCGGTGAATTTCGAGGCGATCGGCCCCGGCTCGATCAGGCTGACCTTGATGCCACTTCCGGCGAGTTCCATTCTCAGGGTCAGCGACAGCGCCTCGATCGCAAACTTCGATGCGTTATAGGCGCCGCGCCAGCGGTAGGGCACAATGCCGAGGATGGAGGAGCATTGCACGATGCGGCCGCTTCCGCGCGCCCGCATGGCGGGGATCACCCGGCGCGTCAGGTCGTGCCAGCCGATGACATTGGTTTCGAGCTGCAGCCGGAGCGCCTCGGTCGGCAGGTCCTCGACCGCGCCGGCTTGGCCGTAGGCGCCGTTGTTGAACAGCGCATCGATGCGCCCGCCCGAGCGCGCCATCACCGCTTCGACCAGGGCGGCGATCGTTTCCGGCTTGGTATAGTCCATCAGGAAGGTCTCGATGCCTTGGCTTTCAAGGGCGCCTCGATCTTCGTCACGGCGCACGGTCGCAAACACCCGCCAGCCGTCCGCATGCAGCGCGTGGGCGCAATGGGCGCCGATCCCGGATGAACAACCGGTGACAATGATTGTGGGACGATCGGACATCCTGTCGATTCCTGTAGCAATCCTGCCCCCGTTTCCCATATTCATCGGCGGGATACAATTGAATTGCGCGAGCCGAAACCCGTGTACGCTGTCGCGGTCGGACGAGCGTCAATGCCATGGAACGGCGCCGCAGGATCCGCATGCGAAGGCACGCGACCGCGGCGCCACTGGGCCGGAGTGGAAATGCCAGCGTTTATTCGCATCACCTGGAAAGTCGTGTTCGATGCGCTATGGCACTTCAGTCTGGACGACGGCTGGGCCATGGCGAGCCATGTGGCGCTTTCGTCCCTGCTTGCTGTCTTCCCCTTCCTGATTTTCGGCACGGCGCTCGGCAGCTTCCTTGGTGCCGATCAGTTTGCCGAGACTGCGGTCCATCTCATTTTCGACGCCTGGCCGGAATCGATCGCTACCCCGATCGCCAACGAGATCGTCCAGGTGTTGACCATTCCGCGTGGCGGCCTGTTGACCGTTTCGGTGCTCGCGGCCGCCTATTTCGCCTCGAATGGGGTCGAGGCCTTGCGGGTCTCGCTCAACCGCGCCTACCGGGTGACGGAAAGCCGCTACTGGTATGTGACGCGCCTTGCCAGCCTCGGGTTTGTGATTGCCGGGGTGCTGATCCTGGCGGCGCTGAGCATCCTGCTCGTCGCCGTGCCGCTGGCGCTTCGTTATGCCGGCGAATGGCTGCCCTGGCTCGACGGCGTGCTGGCAACCGTCGACAACTGGAGTCTGCCACTGGCCCTGGTCGTGGTGACGGGCGGGCTCCTGGTGTCGCATCTCTGGCTACCGGACGGTCACCGCAAAGTGATTGACGTGCTGCCCGGTATTTTCTTGACGCTGCTCTGCTGGACGATCGGCGGCTACACCTTCGCCTATTATCTTTCGACCTTTGCGACCTATGTCTCGACCTATGCCGGTCTCGCTTCGATCATGATCGTACTGGTGTTCCTCTATATGGTCGCGGCGATCTTCATCATCGGCGCAGAGATCAATGCGGCGATCCTCAAATACCGGGTCAAGCGCATGGTGCGGCGCAGCTTCCAGAGCCCCCGCACTACCGAGGACTGAATTCCATCAGAGGACCAAAGCACGGATGTCGGCCGGCGAGCGGCCGGCCTCGCGGAAGGCCGAGATGCCAGTGTCACGATTGCTCTTGGAAAGCTTGCGGCCGTCGGCGCCGAGCAGCAGGCGGTGATGGTGGTAGACCGGCTCCGGCAGGTCCAGCAGCCGCTGCAGCAGGCGGTGCACCGCGGTTGCATGATAAAGGTCGCGGCCGCGCACCACGTGCGTTATGCCTTGCAGTGCATCGTCGACGATAACAGACAGATGGTAGCTCGACGGCGCATCGGAGCGCGACAGGATGATGTCGCCCCAGGCCGCCGGATCCGCCGTTATGAGGCCCGTCTCTCCATCTGGCCCGCTGCCGGTTTCCTGCCAGGTCAGCGGCGGTGCGCCCGCCGCAAGCACCGCCTTTTTCATGTCCAGCCGCCAGGCATGGGGCTTGTCGCCGGCAACGATGGCATTGCGCGCATCGGCCCCCAGATCGCGCTCGCGCTCTGGGTAGAGCGGCGCGCCGTCCGGATCGCGCGGCCAGGCATTGCCGCGGGCTTCGGCATCGGCAACCGCCGCCTTGATCTCGCCGCGTGACAGGACCGAGGGATAGACGAGGCCCATGTCGTTCAGCCGCTGGAGTGCGGACGCATATAGGTCGAGGTGGTCCGATTGCCGGCGCACCGGCTGTTCCCATTCAAGCCCGAGCCAGGCGAGATCGCTAGAGATCGCGGCCTCGAATTGCGGATGGCAGCGCGTCCGGTCGATATCCTCGATGCGCAACAGGAACCGTCCGCCCGACGCTTTTGCCATATCGTGGTTGAGGATTGCCGACAGCGCGTGGCCCAGATGCAAAAGGCCGTTCGGGCTCGGTGCGAAACGGAAAACGGGTTGCGTGGATGACGTGTCTGCCATCGTTTCCCTTTGGCATGGAAGCGGTATAAAAATCATCCGCTTTTTGGAGGCGCCATGCGGATCATCCGAACACATGAGGACATCGAGGCGGGGCTTGCCGGCCTGATGATGCTCGACGCCCGTCTCGAACATGTCGTGGCCAGGGCCGGGCCGGTGCCGCTCAGGCGAACCGACCCAGGCTATCGTGGTATCGCCAGCATCATCGTGTCGCAGATGGTATCGAAGGCAAGCGCTGCGGCGATCTGGAAACGCATGGAAGCCTCGCTCGGCGAGATTACCGCACCTGCCGCCCTGACGCTCAGCGACGAGGATTGCCGGGCGATCGGGCTTTCCCGCGCCAAGGCCGATGCGCTGAGGCGGGTTGCGCAGGTGGTCGTTGCCGGCGAAATCGACCTCGACGCGATCTGCAATGTCGAAGCCCCGGAGGCGATCCGCGAGCTGACGACCATCAAGGGCGTCGGCCGCTGGACGGCGGAGGTCTATCTCTTGTTTTGTGCCGGGCATCCGGATGTCTTTCCATCCGGCGATGTCGCGCTTCAGAACGCGATCGGCCACGGGCTCGGTCTCGAACTGCGCCCGACCGCCCGCGAGATTGATTCGCTGGCCGCGTCCTGGGCGCCTTGGCGCAGCGTCGCGGCACGTCTGTTCTGGGCCTATTACGCCCAAGAAATGCGGCGGGATGCTGTTCCTGTGACACCTTGAAGGAAAAAGCGAATCCGTTGTTCGCTTTTTTCTTTCCGGCTTCACAATCCTGTTGCAACGGGCCTAATATAGAAGGTGCAGATGCCGAATCGATCAGGAGAATACGCTTGACGATTGCAGTCTCACCGCAGGCCTTACCAGCGCTCGTCTTGAACGCTGACTATCGGCCGCTGAGTTATTACCCCTTGTCGCTCTGGTCCTGGCAGGACGCGATCAAGGCCGTCTTCCTTGACCGTGTGATTATCCTTGCGGAATACGAGCATTCGGTCTCCTCGCCCAGCTTCTCGATGCGGTTGCCGAGCGTGGTTTGCCTCAAGAGCTACGTGCAGCCGTCGCGTCATCCGGCGTTCACCCGGTTCAACGTCTTCCTGCGCGACAAGTTCGAATGCCAGTATTGCGGCACGCCCGACGACCTGACCTTCGACCACGTGGTGCCCCGCGCCCATGGTGGCCAGACGACCTGGGAAAACGTCGTTGCGGCCTGCTCGCCCTGCAATTTGCGCAAGGGCAGCAAGCTGCCGAAGCAGGCCGGCATGTTCCCGCACCAGAGGCCCTACCAGCCAACGGTGCAGGACCTGCACAACAATGGCCGGCTTTTCCCGCCGAACCACCTGCATGAAAGCTGGATGGACTATCTCTACTGGGATGTCGAACTGCAGCCCTGAGGCATTTGGACCATTGCTTTCTGGACGAAGTCCGGCCCTGAGCTGGGGCATGGAGCACGCCGCGTGATCCTTCATCATGCGGCGTTACTTTTGGGTCGGCCGTTCCGGCCTCGCAGATCAGGCCTTTGCGGCGCCGCGCAAGGCGATCGCTGCAAAGATCAGGCTGGCAATCACGTTCCAACCGGCAAAGGACAAGCCGAGCACCCGAAGCGCCGCCTCGGTGCAGGACGGGCCGTGCTTGGAATCGAGGTCGCCCAGGAGATCGCCGACATTGGACGATACGCCCTGCGCTGTCGTGGCGCAGGTCGACGGACCTTCCCAGAAGCCCCATTCGGCGCCCGAGTGATAGACGCCCATGCCGGCGCCGACGAGCATCAGGATGCCGATCGCCAGAAGCAGGGTGCGCGTCGTCCAGGTCGGCAGCTTCAAGGCGCTGGTGATAACAGCCAGAATGCCGAGCGGAATGCCGTAGTAGTAGGGATCGCGCTGCAGCAGGCAGAGCGCACAGGGGATATATCCGCCGATATGCTCGAAACCGAGCGCACCGCCGACGGTCGCCGCCATGCCGAGCGTCAGGAGAACGGCGATGAACAGGTGGTGGCGGGTAGCGGTGGAAGCGTCGATCATGCGTACCTCATGCTGGAAAGCATAACGGATCAGTATCCGGCATATGCTGCATTGCAACTGAATAAGGCCTTCTTAGGTGCGACGGCGCGTGCTGTAAATCGCGTCCTCTGCGTCATGTTTGCACGCTTTCGTGATTGTCGCTCCGCCAAGCCGTGTCGCGATCTCTTGGGATCGCTTGCCGCACGTTTGCGTTCCTGCTTTTGTGCATGCCGTAGTCGCAAAACCGGTGCACACTTTTGGGCGACGTGCTTTCGTTGAAATTGATGGTTGACCACGGCAAAAACCTTCGTGTAAATCCCAGCCGCTGATATCTTATATCCCTGAGCCCCATTGGCGGAATTGGTAGACGCGCTCGACTCAAAATCGAGTTCCGAAAGGAGTGCTGGTTCGACCCCGGCATGGGGCACCATCACTCAGTTTTTCCCGCACCGGTCGATCCCGCATCCCATCTTTGACGTCCGTGAGTGGCGAATCTGTCTACTGCCCGCTTGATGCGAGCCACTGCAACAGGGGCGCCATCGGCAACATCCTGCTGACCATCCTCGGGCCTGCAATCGTGGCGCTGACATAGACAGTGAGGTCGCCCTCGTCATGCCGGGTCATTGAACAGAGGCGGGCGAAGATGTTAGGTGCAGTGCAGCAGAAGTCTGTTGCGGCGGGGCCATGTTACCGACAATCGAGAATTACGACGAACTCTACGGCGCTTTCCAGTGGCAGATCCCCGAGAAGTTCAACATCGGCGTTGCGGTGAGCGATGCCTGGGCGGCAAAAGAGCCGGAGCGCATCTGCCTTCAGCATTTCAACCCGGATGGCGGCCATCGAACGCTGACTTACGGCGCCTTCTCCCAGCAATCCTCGGCCTTCGCGCGCGGGCTTGAACGCCAGGGGATCAGGCCGGGGGACCGGGTGGCGATATTGCTGCCACAAGGGTTCGAGGCTGCCATCGCGCACGCCGCCATCTACAAGCTCGGCGCGATCGCCCTGCCGCTGGCCCTGCTGTTTGGAGTAGAGGCGTTGGAGTACCGCCTGCTGGACGCAGGTGCTGCGGCAATCGTCACCAATGCTTTCGGTCATGAGCGGGTCGCGGCCATCCGTGACCGGCTGCCGGATCTACGGCTGGTCGTGCTGGCCGGCGCCGAACGCGTTCCCGGCACGCTCGACTTCACCGACCTTGCCTCAGGCGATGCCGATGGTTTTGTTGCCGCCGATACCACGCCCGACGATGCGGCATTGATGATCTACACCTCAGGGACGACAGGGCCGCCCAAGGGCGCGCTGCATGGCCACCGGGTGCTGCTCGGCCATCTGCCGGGGTTTCAGTTTCACCATCATTTCCTGCCGCAACCGGGTGATCGGATGTGGACGCCTGCGGACTGGGCCTGGGCGGGCGGATTGCTGAACGCGCTCTTGCCTTCGCTGCTGCTCGGCGTCCCCGTCGTCTCGTCACCGGCGCAGAAGTTCGATCCGGACACCGCCTTTCGCATTCTGGAAGAGATGGATGTCCGCAACGCCTTCATTCCGCCGACGGCGCTGCGGCTGATGAAGGCGATCGAAATGCCACGCGAGCGATATCGTCTCAACCTCAGAACCATCGGCTCGGCCGGCGAGGCGCTCGGGCGCGAAACCTTCGAATGGGCCAGGGCCGCGCTCGGCCTCGATGTCAGCGAGTTCTATGGCCAGACGGAGTGCAACATCGTCATTTCGTCCGCCGCTGATCTCGGTGTGGTAAAGCCTGGCTCGATGGGCAAGGCGGCGCCGGGGCATCGCGTGGCGATCATCGATGCCGACGGCCGGGAGTTGCCGGCGGGAGCCGTCGGCCAGGTGGCGATCCGACGGCCGGATCCGGTGATGTTTCTCGGCTACTGGAAGAACGACAAGGCCACCGAAGCAAAGTTCATCGGCGACTGGATGACAACCGGCGACCAGGGCGTGATGGACGGCGAAGGTTATTTCACCTTCTTCGGGCGCGATGACGACGTGATCACCTCTTCGGGCTATCGCATCGGTCCTGGAGAGATCGAGGACTGCCTTGCCGGCCATCCGGATGTGCAGCTGGCCGCGGCCGTCGGAAAGCCCGACGCGCTGCGCACGGAAATCGTCAAGGCCTATGTCGTTCTGAGACCGGGTGTGGCTGGCGACGAAAAGACGGCCCAGTCCGTCCGCGACTGGGTGAAGACGCGGCTGTCGATGCACGAATATCCGCGCGAGATCGCCTTCGTAGACAGCCTGCCGCTGACGACATCGGGCAAGGTCATTCGCCGGTTCCTGCGCGAGCGGGCAGCGGCGGAGCCGCCGCACTCACCCTCGGCCTGAACGAGGTCACCGCCCGGCGAGCGCCTTGATCTTTTCGCGCAGCATCCGCGCCATGTTGCGGGTGTTGCGGTAGAGGTGCAGCTGGGCAGCGACCTGGCGGACGTCGCGGTCGCGCGTCTGCTGCAGGCCGATGACGAGTGTTCCCATCTCTTCGCGTTCCTGCCAGAAGCGGCTCATGATCGGGTGGTCGGGAACGGCGCAGGAATCCGAGCGGGCGATGTTGGCGTCATCGAGGTGCCATTCGGTCAGCTCCGCCAGCAGCAGCTTGCCGGGCGAAAACTTCGCGTAACGTTCGTCGTAGGCCGTCTTCCATGTATAGGCCTCGCCCGACATCAGGAACACCACCATCGAGGCGATCGCCTTGCCGTCGAGATCGAGCGTGTGGATGCGGACGCTGTCTGCTTCGGCGAGGTTGGTGATTGCCTCGCGGGCAAAGGCTGCGCGGAACCGGTCCAGCACCATGGCGCTCCGCTCGCGACCCTTCCAGCCGGACGCTTCCAGCGCAAGGAACTCCTCCATGCGAATGCGGATCTCGCTCGGCTGGCGCGCGACCGAATAGGCAAGCTGCCCGCGTTTTTCCAGCTGATTCCATTGGCGTCGCAATTCGCGGAAATGTGCCGGGCTGATCGATTTCTTCAGATAAGTCGGACCGTCGAGCAGGCTTTCGAGCATCGGCCGGCTGAACGTGTCGGTTACCGTCAGCGGCAGGTTCCGGCCGATGGCGACGGCGCGCGCCAGCTGCGCGAACTTGCCCTTGAGGCGTAGATCCGGCAGCACGAGAACCGGGGGGAGGCTTGCCGACGGATTGGTCAGGGCCTCGAACAGGTTGTCGATGGTTTCGGCGGCGTCTTCGGCATCGAGCAGCGGCACGCCAAGCGGACCGAAGGGATTGGACCAGGCGCGGATGATCGAGGCGCCAATCGAAAAACCGGGCTTCTCGATCGAATACGGCATCAGGAAGCGCATGCGGCTGCGGCGCTCGTCATTGTCCCTTATGATGGCCAGCCGGATCACGCGTTCCTCGAGCCTGGGCATCGCCGGCGCCAGGAAATGGCCGGTGAAGAACACGTTCGGCTCAAGCGCCCGGTTCGACAGGAAGTCGAGCTCACGCTGCAATTCGTAGCCGGCCTTGGCCGGGTAGATCGAAAGATGCCGTCCGGGGCGCCCGACCTCGAGCATGTGCTCGGCCTGCGGATGGGAGTGGCCCATCGGTGCCAGCCCGCCAAGAATGCGAGCAGCCCTATCGTCTGCGTCAGCGGGAAGATTGGTATTGCCGATCATGGATGGATCGCCCCGTTGTTGTCATGGCTCGAACGCCCGCTTGCGAAAGCGAAGAGTGCGAAGCCAAAGGTGCGCCTTACGGCGAAATGAAGCAGCATAGCCTCGACGAACATAGCACCGGCGGTTGCAAATGCAGCACCGGTTAGTCCGAAAAGTGGAATGAGGCACAAGTTTAGCGTGATGTTGGCCACCAGTGCGCCGGCGTAAAGGATCACGCAGAGCATCTGCTGGCCGGCCATCGTCAGCAGGATTTCGGCAGGTCCGATGAAGGCCTTGGCCATGATGCCGGCAAAGAGGATGGCCATCAGCGGCAGCCCGCCGAGGAAAGCGGGACCGAAGAGCGAGAGCAGGAAGGGGCCGGCAAGCAGGACCGCTGCGCCGACCATGAGCGACGGCCAGAATGCCCAGCGCGCGCTTTCGACGGCGATGCCTGCCAATTGCCTGCGGTCGCGTGCGGCCATGGCGCCTGCAATCCGTGGGCCGGCGGCCGCCTTGACTGCGAACATGACGAAGTGCACCAGCGCCATCGTCTTGGCGGCGGCGAAATAGACCGCGACATCGTCGGGCTTGAGATAGACGCCGACGATGACGACGTCGGAATTGGTGAGCAGGAAGCCAAAGCCGTCGATCAGGAAGATCGGCACCGCGACCTTGAGCCATCGTCCCATTTCGATGCGAAGCGGGCCGCTGACATAGCGCGAACGCAGGCGCCAGGTGAGGGCGAGGAATTGGCTGACGGTCGTGACATAGGCGGCGGCCATGGCTGCCGCGATGGCGGTCGGCGCCGTATGCGGCTCGCCCATCGTTGTTGCCAGCACCATGAAACCGAGCACAAGCAGCGGGCGAATGATGAATGTCGGGCTCATTGCCGAAAGCGGCCAGCCATGGGCGCGGGCGGTGCCGTCCATCACATCGCCAAGCGCGATCATCGGCAATGTGAACAGGCCGAGATAGAGCGGAACGAGATAGTAGTCCTCGATCCGGTCGGCGAAGAGCCACAACCCCAGGAAGCCGACGATGGCCAGTGTGCTTGCCGACATCAGCGCAAAGATCCGGGCGGTGGTCGTCAGCCCGCGAATTTCAGCGAGCGCGGAGGTTGCCTGATACTCAGGCAGGAAGCGGATGACGGCGGAATGGAAGCCGACGCAGGACAGGTTGCCGAACAGGATCACCAACACCCAGACGAAGACGAAGATGCCGTATTCGAACTCGCCCATCAGGCGTGCAAGAATGATCTGGGAGAGGAATGCGATTGCGGCGCTGAGGATGCGGATGACGAAGGCGACAAGCGCCATACGTCGCGCCGTATTCTTCGGGTCCTGTTCGGTCAGGGCGGCGACCAGCACGCCGATGAGCGGAGACAGGCGGTGTCGCAGCGCCGACGGCAGCATTCGTCCGGCTGTTTGACATACCGCCATGAACACGAGAACACCCTGAGATTACGCAATACAGGGTTTGGTTGTGCCAGATCAGCGTTAACAAACGGTTCAGTCGGGGTCCTTGCCTCAGGGAAAGGGGCCGATCGGATGCTGCTGGATCGCCGGCCGTGAGCACGATGGTCGAACGGCAAAGCGGGCAACTCTGTGCCTGGCGACAGGGCGGTCTGCGCGCTTTGCGGCCCCACAAACAAAAATGCCGCCCGGAGGCGGCATCTTCAGATCAGGCTTCGTAAATTCCGTGGCAATGCTTGTACTTCTTGCCGGAACCGCACGGGCAGGCTTCGTTGCGCGAGACCTTGCCCCAGGTCGACGGATCGGCCGGGTTGCGGTTTGCCGGTGCGACCGCCAGCAGCGAGTCGGAGCCGCGACCGAAATCGTCTTCGCCGGTCAGAGGGTCGATATGGTGACCTTCCATCAGCGGCGGCGCCGGCTGCGGCGCCTCGGCCGCTTCGCGGACCAATTCGACGCGCATGAGCTGGGCCGTCACGGCCTGGCGCAGGTTGCCGAGCAGGGCCTGGAACAGTTCGAAGGCCTCGGACTTGTATTCCTGCAGCGGGTCGCGCTGGGCATAGCCGCGGAAACCGATGACCGAACGCAGATGGTCGAGATTGACGATGTGTTCGCGCCAGAGGTGGTCGAGTGTCTGCAGGATGACCGAGCGCTCGACATATTGCATGATCTCGGGACCGAAACGCTCGGCACGGTCGGCAACCGCCTTGTCGGTGGCCGCCGTCACACGCTCGAGGATGTCCGCCTCGTCGATGCCTTCTTCGGCTGCCCATTCGGCGATCGGCAGGTCGAGGTTGAGGTACTGCTGCACGTCGGCCTTGAGGCCTTCGACGTCCCACTGCTCGGCATAGGCCCGCTCGGGGATGCGCTTGGAAACGATGTCCTCAATGACTTCGGTGCGCATGTCGGTGACGGTTTCGGTGACGCTCTCGGCATCCATCAGCTCGATGCGCTGCTCGAAGATCACCTTGCGCTGGTCGTTGAGCACGTCGTCGTACTTCAGAAGGTTTTTGCGGATGTCGAAGTTGCGGGCTTCGACCTTCTTCTGCGCACGCTCGAGCGCCTTGTTGATCCAGGGGTGGACGATCGACTCGCCTTCCTTGAGGCCGAGCTTCTGTAGCATGCCGTCCATGCGGTCGGAGCCGAAGATGCGCATCAGGTCGTCCTGAAGCGACAGGTAGAACTTGGACCGGCCGGGGTCGCCCTGACGGCCGGAACGGCCGCGCAGCTGATTGTCGATACGGCGGCTTTCGTGGCGTTCGGTGGCGAGAACATAAAGTCCGCCGGCTGCCAGCGCCTTTTCCTTCAGCTGCTGCACCTCGGCGCGGATCGCCTGTTCGCGGTCGTTGCGCTCGGGGCCGGGCTCGACCTCTGCGAGTTCCTGCTGGATGCGCATGTCGACGTTGCCGCCGAGCTGGATGTCGGTACCGCGACCGGCCATGTTGGTGGCGATCGTCACCGCACCCGGTACACCGGCCTGGGCCACGATGAAGGCTTCCTGCTCGTGATAGCGCGCGTTCAGCACCTGGAAGTTGTCGAACCCGGACTTCTTGAGCAGATCGGCAAGCTGTTCGGACTTCTCGATCGACGTGGTGCCGACCAGCATCGGCTGGCCGCGCTCGTGCGCCGACTTGATCTCGTCGATGATCGCCTTGAGCTTCTCGCCCTGCGTACGATAGACTTCGTCGTCCTCGTCGATACGCTTGATCGGCAGGTTGGTCGGAACTTCAATGACTTCCAGGCCGTAGATGTTGCCGAATTCTTCTGCTTCGGTGGAGGCCGTACCGGTCATGCCGCCGAGCTTGGAATACATGCGGAAATAGTTCTGGAAGGTGATCGAGGCGAGCGTCTGGTTCTCGGGCTGGATCTGCACCTTTTCCTTGGCTTCGAGCGCCTGGTGCTGGCCTTCGGAATAGCGGCGGCCCGGCATCATGCGGCCGGTGAACTCGTCGATGATGACGATCTCGTCGTTGCGTACGATGTAGTCCTTGTCGCGCTGGAACAGCTTGTGGGCCTTGAGCGCGTTGTTGACGTGGTGGACGATCGCAACGTTTTCGATGTCGTAGAGCGATTCACCCTTGAGCAGGCCGGCCTGCTTCAAGAGGTTTTCAAGCTTCTCGGTGCCTTCTTCGGAGAAGTTGGCTGAGCGCTGCTTCTCGTCGATCTCGTAGTCTTCCGGCGAGAGCATCGGAATGAACTCGTTGATCGTGTTGTAGAGATCGGAGCGGTCGTCGAGCGGGCCGGAAATGATCAGCGGCGTGCGCGCTTCGTCGACGAGAATCGAGTCCACTTCGTCGACGATGGCGAAGAAGTGGCCGCGCTGGACCATCTGCGCGCGCTCATACTTCATGTTGTCGCGCAGATAGTCGAAGCCGAGCTCGTTATTGGTTGCGTAGGTGATGTCGCAGGCGTAGGCCGCGTGGCGCTGGTCGTCGGTGAGGCCGTGGACGATCACGCCGGTCGACAGGCCGAGGAAGCTGTAGACGCGGCCCATGGTGGCGGCGTCGCGCTGGGCCAGGTAGTCGTTGACGGTGACAACGTGCACGCCCTTGCTGGCAAGCGCGTTGAGATAGACGGGCAGGGTCGCGACGAGTGTCTTGCCTTCGCCGGTCTTCATTTCGGCAATGGCGCGCTCATGCAGGATCATGCCGCCGACCAGCTGCACATCGAAGGGGCGCAGGCCGAGGACGCGGCGGGCCGCCTCGCGGGCAACGGCAAAAGCCGGTACCAGCAGATCGTCGAGCGTCTTGCCGTCTGCGAACTCTTGGCGGAACTCCACGGTCTTGGCGGCGAGTGCCTCATCCGACAAAGCCTTCATATCGGCTTCAAGAGCGTTGATGGCATCCACTCTGGCCTTGTAGCCACGCACACGGCGTTCGTTGGAGGAGCCAAACAACTTGCGGGCTAGGCCGCCGAGACTGACCATATGAATGGTCCTTTCTTTTTTGTTGCCTTGGGTTCCACTGGCCGCACCGTCAAAACCGCGCAATGCCGTGAAACGCCCGGAAACTGTTCTGGACGCGAGGTTGCGTGACAGATAAGAGGGGGGTCGAATTATGTCAACGCACTTGCGTGGCTGGACGGCTACAGAACCGCCACATTCTGGTGGTGTTCAGCCGCTACGAGCCCAATGCAATCGCGTTGACGGCCAAAGGTGAAAGGTTACGAGCATGTCGAAGTTTAAGACCCTGGCCGCTGCGGCCCTGGTTGCGGCGATCGCCGTTCATGGTGTCGCGCGCGCCGAAGATGCGGACCCTGTCATCGCCACGGTCGGTGGCGAAGAAGTGCGCCAGTCCGAGCTCAACCTCGCCCTTGGTGGTCTCGACCCGCAGCTGCAGCAGATGCCGGAAGACCAGAAGCGCGCCGCAGCACTTTCGGCTGTCATCGACGTCAAGCTTCTGTCGAAGACGGCCGAGAAGGAAGGCCTTCAGGACGACGCGGCCTTCAAGCAGCGTCTGGCCTACCTGACCGAGCGCGAACTGCACAACGCCTTCTTCAAGAAGCACGTCGTCGACGCGATCACCAAGGAAGAGGTGAAGGCACGCTACGACAAGGAAATCGCCGCGGTTCCGGTGCAGGAAGAAATCAAGGCACGTCATATCCTCGTCAAGACCGAGGAAGAGGCCAAGGAAATCATCAAGGAACTCGACGCCGGCAAGAGCTTCGTCGAGCTGGCCAAGGCCAAGTCCTCCGATCCGAACAAGGATGACGGCGGTGACCTCGGCTACTTCACCAAGGGCCGCATGGTTCCTGAATTCGACGCCGTCGTGTTCACGCTCGATAAGGGCGCCTACACCAAGACGCCGGTGAAGACGCAATTCGGCTTCCATGTCATCCTGGTCGAGGACAAGCGTCCGCAGGCCCCGCCGGCGCTGGAGCAGGTCGAGCCGCAGGTTCGTCAGCTTGTCATGCGCGACAAATACGTTGAGCTTCTTACTGCTGCCAAGAAGGACGCCGGTGTCGAGATTTCCGATCCGGCTCTGAAGAAGGCCTACGACGAGGCCAACAAGGCGCAGGAAGCCAAGTAATTTCGACCGGCGGGTTGTGCTTTAGGCAAGGCTCGCCGATCTACGTTTCTTGTCGATGCCCGACGGCCCGAAAGCCGCTCGGGCATTTGTCGCAACGCCACCTTGACCCCACGTTCTTCACGCAGGTTTCCCATGTCCGGTTCCGTCTCTCCGCTCGCTCCGAAAACCTTTGCCGAAATGCCCGCCTTGCGCGGTGTTCGCATGGCAACTGCCGCCGCCGGCATCAAGTACAAGAACCGTACCGACGTGCTGATGATGGTTTTCGACAAGCCTGCGGCTGTTGCCGGCGTGTTCACCCGCTCCAAGTGCCCGTCAGCGCCTGTCGACTTCTGCCGCCAGAGCCTTGGCGGCGGCGTTGCGCGTGCGGTTGTCGTCAATTCCGGCAATGCCAATGCCTTCACCGGCAAGAAGGGCCGCGACGCGACGGAACTGACCGCGAAATCGGCGGCGAAGGCTGCCGGTTGCGCCGAGAGTGAGGTGTTTCTGGCCTCGACCGGCGTCATCGGCGAACCGCTGGACGCGACGAAGTTCGCAGGCGTGCTCGACGATCTCGCCGCTGCCGGCCGCGAAGACTTCTGGTTCGAGGCCGCCAAGGCGATCATGACCACGGACACCTATCCGAAGGTCGCCACCCGCAGCGCAGAGATCGACGGCGTGAAGGTGACGATCAATGGCATCGCCAAGGGTGCTGGCATGATTGCGCCTGACATGGCGACGATGCTCTCCTTCGTCGTTACCGACGCCGACATCGCGCCAGCGGCGCTGCAGGCGCTGCTTTCGGCCGGAGTCGGCCCGACGTTCAATTCGGTTACCGTTGATAGCGACACGTCGACGTCCGACACCCTGATGCTGTTTGCGACCGGTGCTGCTGCCGGCGATGGCCAGCGGAAAGTGACGGATGCTTCCGATGCGAAGCTCGACGCCTTCCGGGCGGCCCTCAACGATCTGTTGCGCGATCTGGCTCTCCAGGTCGTTCGCGACGGCGAAGGTGCGCGCAAGATGGTTGCCGTTACGGTGGAGGGTGCCGAGAACGACGCGGCCGCGAAGCGCATCGCGCTTTCGATCGCCAATTCGCCGCTGGTCAAGACCGCGGTTGCGGGTGAGGACGCCAATTGGGGACGCGTTGTCATGGCCGTCGGCAAGTCCGGCGAGATGGCCGAGCGCGACCGGCTGGCCATCTGGTTCGGCGATGTGCGGGTCGCCGTCGAGGGCGAGCGCGATCCTACCTATTCGGAAGCCGCCGCCACGGCGGTCATGAAGGCGCAGGATATCCCGATCCGCGTCGATATCGGGCTTGGTGCCGGACGTGCGACGGTCTTTACCTGCGACCTCACCAAGGAATATGTCGAGATCAACGGCGACTACAGAAGCTGACGTCTTCGCGCGCAGTCTTTTCCCCGGGGCTTGCAGCTCCCCCGGGGCTTGCAGCTCCCAAAGCTGCTCGCATTGTCGGTAATTGGTTTGGCCTGTTGGGGGTAAGCAGATGACATCGATCGAGACCCAGCCGTCCGCAGGCGATGCCGCGGCTGAAGGCAAGGACAAGCGGATGGTTGATCTTCCGAGCGTACGGCGGCTTGAGGCCGTCGGCTTTCGCGCCTGGCCGGCGGCGTCGGTCCATTATGACGGCAGCTGGCTGATCCGGCTGAATGCTGGCCACGATTCCAAGCGTCTCAATTCGGTCAACCCGCTCGATCCCTCCGATTACCGCGACATCCCTGTTCGATTGGAAAAGGCTGCCAGGCGCTTTGCCGACTACGACCGGCCACTGACCGTGCGACAGACGCCGCTGACGCCGCCGCAACTGATCGCCCACATGGATGCCGAAGGCTGGACCGCCTTCTCCCATAGCACCGTGATGATGGCTGATATCGCCGAGCGCGACTTTGGTGATGGCATTGACCATCTGCCGATCAAGGACGTCGGCCGCTTCGTCGACGCACGCATCCGCATCGGCAAGGAAGACCCCAAGACCAAGGCGGCACTGGCCGAGATCATCAATTCGATCAAGCCGGAGAGCGGGCTGTTCCTGTTCGAGGACGTGGAAAGCGGGCCGACGGCGGTATCGCTCGTCGTTCAGGACAACGATCTCGCGGGCATCATGCTGTTTGCCGTTGATGAGCATTTCCGTCGACAGGGGCTGGGCAAAGCCATGCTCGACGTTTCGTTGCGCTGGGCGCGCCTGCGCGGCGCCAAGAAGGCATGGCTACAGGTCGAGGCAACCAGCGAGGCGGCGTTGGCGCTTTATCGCAGCGCCGGTTTCCGCGATGTCTACAGCTATCTCTACCGCACGCCGAAAGCTTGAATGATGGACGCTATCGGAAAGAAGATCGTTCTCGTCGCGGCTTGCGCCTTGGTGGATTCTGATGGCCGCATCCTGCTGGCGCAGCGTCCTGAGGGCAAATCGCTTGCCGGCCTCTGGGAATTTCCCGGCGGCAAGGTGGAGCCCGGCGAGACGCCGGAGGAAACGCTGATCCGCGAACTGGACGAAGAACTCGGCATCCAGACCAAGGTTGCCTGCCTGGCGCCGCTGACCTTTGCCAGCCATACCTACGACGATTTTCACCTGCTGATGCCGCTCTATGTCTGCCGTCGCTATGAAGGCGTGGCGATTGGGCGGGAGGGCCAGGCGATCAAATGGGTGCGCTCCAAGGCACTGCGCGACTACCCGATGCCTCCTGCCGATGAGCCGCTCATCCCATTTCTTATGGATTTGCTCTGAACCTACCCAAAAACCGACCGATTATTAATCGATCGTTTATCTCCCTCCCGCAAAGATAACTTCAATTCAGTTTCGGTGCGTAACGTTCAGCGAGCGGCGTATCGGTTTCGGACAATGTGGCAAACGAAGCTTGGGAAGGATGCTCCCGTTCGCCGCACCTTCTGCGTTTGTGAGGCTTGGATGGTAGACGACGATTTCTGGAGGACGGTTCAGGAGAAGGACATGGCGACGAGCCAGTCCCGCCGGACAGGCGTGCTCAATCTGTCGCTGCTGTTTGGAACAGCGGTGATTGCACTGACGTTGATCCTGACACCGATGCTGTCCTCGAAGACGGACAAGCGCATGCTGGCGAACACGCCGGTGGACTACGACAATATTTCGACCGGCTCTATCCCCTCGAACGGCACCACCAAGCGCTATACCGTGCGCCGCAGCGTGCTTCAGGAAATGCCGGGTGCGGTCTGCATCATCGATGCCGACGGCAGCAAGAGTGGCTGCTGATCCGGGCGGCGCGTCGGACTGGTTCCTTGCGTGTCTGCCGGTCGGGAAGTGAGTTCCAACCGGGCTGGGGACCTATGGACACGTTGAAGCGCCTTATTCGCGATAGAAGCGCGGCCACAGCGATCGAGTACGGTCTCATCGCAGCGATCATTTCTGTCAGCCTGCTTCTCGGAATGGAGCAGATACAGGCAGCGCTTACGGCCATCTTCGAGCTGTTGACAACGACATTCCAGAACGCAATGAGTTGACGTTGATCGGACCGGACGCTTAGCGCGTTTCCGCTTTGGACGAGGTCGCAGAGCGCGCCACCTCTTTGTTTTTACGCATTTCCTGGCGGAAAACCGCTGGCACTTTTCCTGGAAATGCTCCTAGACCGGTCTTTCCTTCGTCCCAAGAGCCTCCGACAGCCGCTGTTTGGCAGAGCCCGGCTTCAGCGGTTTCTGCTGGCTTTCGTGCGGTGCCCAGCCTGAGAGGTAGACGACGGAGAAGGTCGCGCGGATGCGGCCGTCCGGGTCGGAGAAGCGCTCGGCATAGATTTCCGCAGCCCTCAGGAAAAAGCGCCGGGACACGGGTGTCCGGCTGCGCGCTGTAAGCGGGCTGGTCATGCCCATCGCCCGCAAATCCCGGATCAGCGCGAAGAGCGAATCGTAGCGCACCGTATAGGTCTCTGCGTCCGCCACCGGCAGGGCAAAGCCCGCCCGCTGCAGCAATGCGCCCATGTCGCGAACGTCGGCGAAGGGAACGACGCGCGGGCTTGCGCCCCCGGTCAGCTCGGCCTCGGCGGCAAGCAACGCCTCGCGCAACTCGTTCAGCGTTCCATTGCCGGGAATAGCTGCCAGGAACAACCCGTCCGGCTTCAGCGATCGGCGCGCCTGGATGAAGGCGCCGGGCGTGTCGTTGGTGAGATGCAGCGACAGCGGGGAGACGAGAAGATTGAGTGTCTCGGGCTCGGCCGGGATGCGCTCGAGTGGCGCAATCGCGACCGGCATGGCGGTCGTGCCGAAGCCTGGATCCGTTTCCACCCGCTCGACCGTTCCGACCTTGCCGGTTTCCAGAAGCCGAAGGGCTGTTGCGCCAGTGTAGCCGTGCAATTCCATAGCCCTGTCGAACTGTCGCTCGACGACGCTGACACGGTCGGCCAGCTCCTGTGCGACGATATCGAGGAGGAAGGCTGCCTTGGGGTCGGCATTGCGCAGCGCCCGGCGACGGTGGGCCTCGACAAGGCTCTGGTCAAAGATGATTTCCACGGTACTCTGCTCCGGCAGCATGATTGCTTCCCCGGATCGAAACCGATTAAGGGAGTAAACATGCAGAATTTCAAAGTGCTACAGCGTCCTGCAAAGAAACCCACACGACGGCAAAGTCAACCTCATGAACTGGGAAGAGCGGCAATTTGGCCTGGCGGATTGCCTGGCCTTTCTGCGGCGGATCGGCGTTGATCTCATCGACGTCGTATACCCGCCCGTCTGCTGCGGTTGTGGACGCCTGATGGGTCGTCACCGGGCCGTCTGTGCGCCCTGCTGGTCGACGCTTCAACTGCTCGAGCGGCCCTACTGCGAAATCCTCGGCCTGCCGTTTGCCCATGATCACGGCGAGGGAACGGTGTCGCCCGAGGCGATCGCCGATCCGCCGGTGTTCGACCGCCTGCGCTCCGTTGCGATCCACGAAGGCATCGCGCGTGAACTCGTGCATGGGCTGAAATATCGGGACCGCACCGATCTTGCTCCGATGATGGCGGAATGGATGGTCCGGGCGAGCGATGGTGCCGTCGCCTCCGCGGATGCGATCATCCCGGTGCCGCTGCATGCCTTCAGGCTCTGGGGGCGCAAATACAACCTGGCGGCAGAGCTTGCCCGTTCCGTCGCCGCACTGTCCGGGCGGCCCTACCTGCCGACAACGCTTCGCCGGATCAGGCGCACGACCAAGCAGGTCGGGCTCGGCGCCAAGGCGCGTGAAGACAATGTTCGCGGCGCCTTTGCCGTCACCGAAAGCGGCAAGCAAGGTCTCGTCGGAAAACGCATCGTTCTCGTCGATGATGTCTATACCACCGGCGCCACCGTTTCGGCCGCGACCCGCGCGCTGAAGCGGGCGGGGGCCGGCCACGTCACGGTTTTAACCTTTGCAAGAGCCATGTCCGGTCTTATATGACAAATGGAAGTCCGGCATCGTTGCCGGTGAAGGAGCGGTTAGGAAACATGGCTTCGGTCGTTATTTATACGCGTCAGTTCTGCGGCTATTGCTCGGCTGCCAAAAAGCTTCTGGAAACCAAGGGCGTCTCGTTCCTCGAGCATGATGCAACCTACGATCCGCAGGTGCGCCAGAAGATGATCGAGAAATCGCATGGCGGAACCACATTTCCGCAGATCTTCATCAACGATATCCATGTCGGCGGCTGCGACGATCTGCACGCGCTCGAGCGCGCCGGAAAGCTCGACGAAATGCTCGTCGCCTAGACCGTTGCCGCTTTGGATGGAGTGGCGAAGCGCTCCATCTCATAAGCTTTGCGCATTTCCGACGGAGAGCTGCTTCGTGCCTTTCCGGGAAATGCCCTGAGGAGCCAGACTGCGATGACATTCAAGGCTGCCGCCATCCAGATGTGTTCTGGCGTCGATCCGGCACGAAACGCCGAGACGATGGCACGGCTGGTGCGCGAGGCGGCTGGTCACGGGGCGATCTATGTCCAGACGCCGGAGATGACGGGTGCGCTCCAGCGCGATCGTGCCGGCTTGCGGGCCGTACTCAAGGACGAGGCAAACGATATTATCGTTCGCGAAGCGGCAGCGCTTGCTGGCGAACTCGGCATTCATCTGCATGTGGGCTCGACCGCCATTGCCCTTGCCGACGGCAAGATCGCCAATCGCGGTTTCCTCTTCGGTCCGGATGGGGTGAAAATCTGTGACTACGACAAGATCCACATGTTCGACGTCGATCTCGACAATGGCGAAAGCTGGCGCGAGAGCGCTGCTTACACCCCGGGCAGCACGGCACGCCTTGCCGACCTCGATTTCGGCAAATTGGGCTTTGCCATCTGCTACGATGTTCGCTTCCCCGAGCTGTTCCGCCAGCAGGCGGTTGCAGGCGCAGAGGTGATGTCGGTACCGGCCGCCTTCACCCGGCAGACGGGCGAAGCGCATTGGGAAATCCTGCTGCGCGCCCGTGCCATCGAAAACGGCTTCTTCGTCATCGCCGCTGCACAGGGCGGCGTGCATGAGGACGGGCGTGAGACCTTTGGCCATTCGATGATCGTCGACCCCTGGGGCAAGGTGCTCGCCGCAGCGGGTGCTGCCGGCGAGGGGATCGTGCTGGCTGAAATAGACGTGGCCGCCGTGCATGTGGCCCGCGCCAAGATCCCGAACCTCAGGAATGCCCGCAGCTTTGGGCTGGATCATGTCCTGCCGACCGGAAAAGGAGGCGTTGCCGCTTGATTCGCTACACGCTTTCCTGCGATCAGGGCCACGCTTTCGAGGGCTGGTTCTCGTCGAGTGACGATTTCGACCGCCAGATGGAGCGCAAGCTCGTCTCCTGTCCCACCTGCAATTCCACGTCGGTTGCCAAGCAACTGATGGCACCGTCGGTCGCGACCGCCCGCAAGAAGGAAGCGACGCGGGCATTGGTCATGGACCAGGCGCAGAAGGAAACCGTCGCGAAAATCCGCGAACTCGTCAAGGCGGTGCGCGACAATGCCGAGGATGTCGGTGACCGCTTTCCCGAAGAGGCCCGCAAGATCCACTATGGCGAGACGGATGGACGCGGCCTGATCGGCAAGGCGACCGTGGAAGAGGCTGTCGCGCTTCTCGAAGAGGGCATCGCGATCGCGCCACTGCCGGTGTTGCCCGACGAGGTCAACTGACCTGCAGAGCGCAATGCCTGCTCGCGCCACCGACTTTCAGCGCTCTCAGGCGAAATCTAGCAAACACCCTTTAAAAACAGATCGTTGGTTCCCATTTCCGGATCTTTGTAATCCGGGATTTTGAGCGCTATGGATCTTTCCGACCTTCGCATTTCCACCGACCGCCTGACGATCAGGCATTTTGCGCCTGAGGATTTCGACGGGTTCCATGCCTATCACCGGCTGCCGGAGGTTTACCGCTATCTCTATGCCAATCCGCTTGACGAGGACGGCGCGCGCGCAAAATTCGCCAAGGCGAGCGACCCGCGTCTCGATGCGGATGGCGATGTCGCGGTTTTTGCGGTCGAACGGAGGCAGGATGGCGCGCTTGTCGGCGAGGTGCTGTTGAAGCTCGCCAGCAAGGCGGCGCGGCAGGCTGAAGCCGGCTACATCTTCAATCCGGCATTTTCGGGCAAGGGCTATGCCACCGAAGCGATGCGGGCAGTGCTCGACCTGGGTTTCTTCCAATTGAACTTCCACCGGATCTTTGCCCGTCTCGACCCGCTCAACGCCGGTTCCGTCGGGGTCGTCGAGCGGCTCGGCATGCGCCGTGAGGCGCATCTGATCCAGAACGACCTGTTCAACGGCCAATGGGGGGACGAGTTCATCTACGCGCTGCTTCAGCATGAGTGGCAGGCGCGGCCGAAGGTGGCTTGAGGCGCTACAGCGCCGTGCGTCAAATATGACGCACAAAGGACGCTGTAGCGTTTTAAACTTGCTGCATAATTTTGTCCTTAAAATCGGATCCGATTTAAGGAACTATGCAGTAGCGCTAAAAGCAAAGCCCCCCGGCGAACGGCGTCGGCGGAGGGCTTTGCATAGGATTTGATGCGGATGCGAAGGGCCGGCTGCGTTAGAGCGGGCGCTTGGCGACAATCATGTAATTGACGTCCATGTCCTTCGACAGGTTCCACTGGTTGGACAGCGGATTGAAGAATACGCCGGTGCGTTCGGTCAGTTCCAGGCCGCTTGCCACCAGCGGTTTTTCCAATTCCTCGGGGCGCACGAGCTTTTCATATTGATGCGTGCCGCGCGGCAGCCAGCGCAGAACGTTTTCGGCGGCGAAGATGGCCAATGCCGCCGCCTTCATCGTGCGGTTGATGGTGGCGACGAACATCAGGCCGCCGGGGCGAACCATATGGGCGCAGGTGGTCATGAAGAAATCGACATCGGCGACGTGCTCGACCACTTCCATGTTGAGAACGATGTCGAAGCTTTCGCCCGCTTCCGTGAGGGCTTCGGCCGTCACGGCCCGATAATCGACGTTAACGCCGCTGCCGGCCGCATGGGTCTTGGCAATGCCGATATTCTTTTCCGAAGCGTCCGCGCCGACGACGTCAGCGCCCATGCGGGCCATCGGCTCCGACAGCAGCCCGCCACCGCAACCGATATCGAGCAGGCGCAGGCCCTTCAGCGGCTGCGGGCTCTTCGGATCGCGGCCGAAATGCTCGGCAACCCTGTCGCGGATATAGGCAAGGCGCACCGGATTGAACTTGTGCAGCGGCCGGAACTTTCCCGTCGGATCCCACCACTCGGCGGCCATGGCCGAAAAGCGGTCTACTTCGCTCTGGTCGATCGTCGTGCGCGCTGTCTCGCTCATGCTGCCGTCTCCTTCATTCTGCCTGATGAAGTCGGACGATCGGGCAGGGATGTCAAGAGGCGGACCCTGGCCGCAACAGCGCATCGGGAGCGGCCGCGGGGCGAGCGCCCCGATCAGACATCCGGCTGCGGCTGGTAATGCAGGATGACGACGCCGGACTTGAGCGGTCGCGTGTGGGTGAGCTTGAGGGTGGTGCGCGTCGGCAACGATTTGAACAGAGGCACGCCGCCGCCGAGCAGTACCGGATTGATGCCAAGCCGGTATTCGTCGACAAGGCCCTTTTCCACCAGGCCTGCGGCAAAATCGGCGCTGCCGAAAATGAAGATGGTACCACCCCCAAGCGCCTTCAGGTGTTCGACTTCGGCGACCGCGTCGCCGGTAACGAGCGTGGTGTTGTGCCAGTCGGTGCTTTTGAGGGAGCGGGAGAAGACGTATTTCTCGACGCCGTTCATGAAGGTGGCGATATCGCCTTCGGCTTCGGGCCAGTAAGACGCCATCATCTCATAGGTCACCCGGCCGAAGAGCAGCGTATCGGCCTCAAGCTGGGTCTCGCCGATATAGGCTGCGAGTTCGTCCTCGAAGACGAACCAGCTGATGTCATGGCCTGGTGCTTCGAAGAAGCCGTCGACACTGACCATGTCCCACATGATGACCTTGCGCATAGTCGTTCCTCCCATTCTCCCTTGCCGCTATTTGCGGCACGGTTCGTTGATGAGCGGATCATCGCAAAACTGATTTTATATTGCAAGTGGTTTTATTTTGATATCGGAAAGTCCCGGACGACCATCAAGCCGATCATGGTATCGTCCCGCACTCGACGGCGGGCTTGCGTGAGGAGGGGACATGCACGCGGAAGGCAGAATCGGTTGGGCAGTAGAAATGATCGCACCGCAACCATCGGACTGGCTGCTTGAGATCGGCTGCGGTCACGGTGTCGCAGTTACGGGCGTTTGCGAGAAACTGGCCGATGGGCGGATCGTTGCGATCGATCGCTCTGCGAAGATGATCGCGGCGGCGAAACAACGAAACGCCAGCTATGTCGCGGTCGGCAGGGCAGACTTTGAGGCTATTGAGCTGGCGCGAGCGGATTTTGGCGACGCGCGTTTCGATGCTGCTTTCGCCATCCGTGTCTGTGTCTTTGCAAGGGGCGATCCATCGCGCGAACTGGCGGTACTTGCGCAGGTTCTCAAGCCGGACGGGCGGTTGCTGATCTTTGACGACGAGCCGTCGGGCAGTGCCGAAGACATTTCCAGCCGGATCGAAGCCCGCCTTGCCGATAGCCGATGGAGCGTGGCAAACGTCAGGACCCATCGGGTCGACCGCAGCGACGTCGTTTGCGTGATCGCACGACCGGGTCAATCCGAAAACGGTCGCCTCGGATGAAAGTACTGGACGGCATGGGCAAAGCCCGGGTGCGGTTCCGGCCCGGGCTTCTGTCTGCCCTACCGCTGGGCGTCGACGATCAAAATCATCGGCCGTTCCATCTCTTCGGCGAGATCCGGATTGGCGTCGATCTGCGCCGGCGTCGGGCGCCACTCCTCGACGTGACGGATGGCGAAACCGCCGCGCATCAAGGCGTTGAGCGTGGTGCCGATCGTGCGGTGGTACTTGACCACGCCCTTGGCCAGCCAATCCGTCGTGCGCTGGCCCTCGATGGAATAGTGATCGACCGGCCAGCGCTTCTGCCCGTTTTCCCCGACCTGCCAGCCAGGGTTCAGCGAGGCCATGTAGATCGGGTGCTCGATGGTGAACACCAGGTGCGCGCCCGGCACCAGCGCATCGTAGATTGCCTGGACCAGGCGGTCGAAATTCTCGACATAGTGAAACGCGAGCGAGCTGTAGGCGACGTCAAAGGTGCCGGTTTCGAGCGCAAGATGATCGAGATCGGCGATGCCGTATTCGATCGCCGGATCGGGCGTGTCGCGCCGGGCGCGGGCGATCATGTTTTCCGACAGGTCGAGCCCGAGCACGCGGGCCGCACCCTGCTCGCGCGCGAAACGCGAGAACCAGCCGAAGCCGCAGCCGAGATCGACCACGCGCTTGCCCTGCAAATCCGGCAAGGCGGCGCGGATTGCCGGCCATTCGGCGGCGCCGTCGAGGCCATGGACCGATCGTCCGAGCTGGCTGTAGCCTTCGAAAAATTCCGGTTTGTCGTAGATGTTCTGTGCCATTTCATTCTCCATCAAAAATGCCGATGGACGGCGCACCCGTCAAAAGAAGAACCCCGTCCGTTTCCGGCGAGGCTGCAGGTGCGCGAACGCTCTTTCGTTAGCGTGCTTTATCACCCTGCATCCCGCCTATTGGGATGCCGGCCGAACGCGCAACGATATGGACGTCATGTTCGCACATGGGTCCGATATCGCCCGATCGGGCCGCCTAGTCAAGGTTCTCAAGCAATGCAAAGACCTTAGCGCTGGAGACGGGTTATCAATCGAGATATTCCAACGGATATAACGCTGTGCCATAGTCGCGCCGAACCATCGTCCGCACCTCCATCCCGAGGCTTCACCATGATCAGATCTATCGCCGGTGCCTTCGGCGCCCTTCTTACCCTGATGCCGCTTGCGGTTCAGGCGAAACCCTTCACGGATGCGGCCGGTCGCACGGTCGAGCTTCCCGACCATATTGGCAAGGTGCTGGCGGCCGGTCCGCCGGCCTCGGTGCTGGTCTATGCCATCGCGCCGGAGAAGCTGGCCGGCTGGGTGCGCGAGCCGAAGGAAGACGAAAAGCCCTACCTAATGGAGGCCGTACGCGGTTTACCGACCTATGGCCGCCTGACCGGCAAGGGCGGGACGGCGAATATCGAGGCGGTGCTTGCGGCCAAGCCTGACGTCATCATCGATGTCGGCACGGTGGACGCGACCTATGCCTCGCTTGCCGACAAGGTGCAGAGCCAGACCGGCATTCCCTATGTGCTGATCGACGGTTCGTTCGGCAAAAGTGCCGAGACCTTGCGCAGCCTCGGCGCGATGCTCGGAGCCGAAGAGCGTGCCGGCAAACTTGCCGACTATGCCGACGAAACGCTGAAGGAACTCGGCGAGACGATAGCGGCAGTACCGGCCGACGAGCGGCCCAGGGTCTATTACGGACGTGGCCCCGATGGTCTGGAGACGGGCCTGGCAGGCTCGATCAATCTTGAGATCCTCGAAGCCGCAGGTGCAGTCAATGTCGCGGCCGTTGCCGGCAAGAGCAGTCTCACTCAGGTTTCGCCGGAGCAGCTGCTCGCCTGGAACCCGGAGATGATCATCGCCGCGAGCCCGAAGTTCGCCTCAGCGGTCGCGACAGATCCGGCGTGGAGCAGGGTGCAGGCGGTCGAGAAGGGACAGGTGTTCATCGCGCCGTCGATGCCATTCGGCTGGTTCGATTCGCCGCCCGGCATCAACCGCCTGATCGGGGTCCGCTGGCTTGAGGCACTGCTTTATGGCGGCTTCTACGAGGGTGACCTGAAAGCCGAGACGCGGGAATTCTACAAACTCTTCTACCAAGTGGATCTTGATGACGCGCAGCTCACGAGGCTTGTCAAAGGTGCCCTGCCGGAAACGCAATGACAAAGCAGATCGTTCTGAGGCGAGGGTGGGTCGGTGCACGGTCGCTGGTTGCGATCGCAGGCCTCCTGTCGCTTTCCGCCCTGTCGATGACTGTCGGCAAATTCGACGCGGGCCTGTCCGATCTGATCGGTCAAATCTGGGCAATGGTCGGCGGTACCCCCAGTGATGAGACGGTGGCCACGGTCTTCTGGAACATCCGCTTGCCGCGTGTGCTGGCCGGTCTTGCCGTCGGCGCGGCGCTTGCGGCAGCCGGCGCCACCTACCAAGGCCTGTTCCGCAACCCGCTGGTTTCGCCCGATATTCTCGGGGTTTCCGCCGGCGCCAGCTTCGGCGCCGTTGTCGGCATCTTCCTGTCGTTGCCGGTCGGCGTCATCCAGCTGATGAGTTTTGTCGGCGGGCTGATCGCCGTGCTGTCTGTCTATGCGGTTGCAACAGTGATCCGCAACCGGGATCCGGTGCTCGTTCTCGTTCTGGCAGGCATCGCGGTCGGTGCGCACGTGGGTGCCGGCATCTCGCTGATCAAGATCCTTGCCGATCCCTATGATCAGTTGCCGGCGATCACCTATTGGCTGCTCGGCAGCCTAGCCTCGGTGACATCAGGCGACGTCGTCTCCATTCTTCCCGCGCTTGTCGTCGGCATCATCCCGCTCTTTCTCCTGCGCTGGCGCATGAACGTCATGACGCTTGGCGAGGAAGAAGCGCGTGCGCTCGGCATCGACACCGGCCGGCTGCGCGTCGTGCTGGTGCTGGCGGCAACGCTGATCACCTCGGCTTCCGTCTCGGTCACCGGCATCATCGGCTGGATTGGGCTTGTCATCCCGCATGTGGCGCGCCTCCTCGTCGGACCGGATTTCGTCCGGTTGCTGCCGGTGTCGATGGCGCTCGGCGCCGCCTATCTGCTCGTCGCCGATATGCTGGCGCGCAGCATTGCGATGATCGAGGTACCGCTCGGCATCCTGACGGCGACCGTCGGCGCGCCGTTCTTTCTCTGGCTGCTCGCATCAGGGCGAAAGGGCTGGCAATGAGGCTCGAGGTCGACCAGATCGCCTTTGGCTACGGCAGCCGCCTTGTCGGCCAGGACATCAGCTTCACGCTTGATGAAAACGAGGTACTCGTGCTGTTCGGGCCGAATGGCGCCGGCAAGACGACGCTGTTCAAGACGTTGCTCGGGCTCGTTCCGCTGAGGGCAGGCACGATCCGGCTGGATGGCCAGCCGATCGGCTCCTGGTCCGGCCGCGACCGTGCCTCGCGCATCGCTTATGTGCCGCAGGCGCATGCCGCGCTCTTCCCATTCACGGTCGAGGAACTGGTGCTGATGGGCCGTGCGCCGCATGTGGGCCTGTTTGCAACGCCCGGCCGCCATGACCGCGAGGTGGCCGCCGCCACGCTGGAGCGGCTCGGCATCGACCATCTGGCGAACCGTGCCTATACCGAGATCAGCGGCGGTGAGCGCCTGATCGCCCTGATCGCGCGCGCGCTCGCGCAGGAGCCTTCGATCCTGGTGATGGACGAACCGACGGCAAGCCTCGACTACGGTCATCAGATGCGGGTGCTCGATCGGGTGCGGGAGCTTGCCGGCGAAGGCGTTTCGATCGTTCTGTCTACCCACAATCCCGACCACGCGTTTCGGGTGGCTGACCGCGTGGCGTTGGTGTTCCAATCGCGGATCGTCGCGCTTGGAACACCCGATGCGGTGCTGACCGTGACCGCGCTCAAGCAGCTCTACGACATCGATGTGGTGATCGGCACGCTTGCGGGCAGCGACGCCCGCCTCTGCGCACCACGAAACAACGCCTGAGGAAGGAATACGAGATGGTTCGCGAAAACGAAATCCGGGAAAACGAAGTCTCGATCACGCCGCCGGAGGCAACCGATGCAGGGCTGACCTTCATCGGGCGCATTTCGACGCCCTGGGCGTCAAGGCTCGGCTGCCCGCGACAGGGGCGCCATGACGGGCCGATCTGCCGGATCGAGATCTTTTCGCCCTGGGTCGAGGCGCTGAAGGGCATCGAGCGGTTCGAGCGACTGGAGATCCTCTATTGGCTCGATCGATCGCGCCGCGACCTCGTGTTGCAGAGCCCCGCCAACAATGGCGAGACGCATGGCACCTTCGCCTTGCGCTCGCCAGTGCGGCCGAACCCGATCGGCACATCGATCGTGGCGCTCGAGGCGGTCGAAGACAATGTGCTTCTGGTGCGCGGCCTCGATTGCCTCGCTCATCGACCTGAAGCCCGATCGCACGCTGTTCAAGCCGATTGCACCGCCGCAGCCTGGTGATTTTGAAACCGGCGATGCCGGCACGACCCATTACTGCAAGAAGGCGTGATTGCTCAGTCGATCGCAACCATCACGTCGGAAGCCTTGATGACCCCGTAGGCGTCGCCGCCGACCTTGAGGCCGAGTTCGTCGACGGCTTCGTTGGTGATCGATGCCGTCAGATGGCTCCGCCGCCGAGATCGATGCGCACATGCGCGGTCGTCGCCCCTTTGACGACATCGACGATCTTGCCCTTGAAGCGGTTGCGTGCGCTGATTTTCATGGGTGGCTCCTCCGGTTCGACACGGAGATTAAGGGGGTAAGCACGCCCGTCAAACGGCGACGCGCCACAGCAGTCGCGCGTCGCCTGTCGATCAGGCCACATCGCCTTGTGCGGCCGCGGCGAAGAACGCCTCGGGATCTTCCACTTCGACGAGCCGCCGCTTCTCGATCAACCAGAAACGATTGCCGATGTTGCGCACGAAGCTGCGGTCGTGGGACACCAGCAGGCAGCTGACCTCGTTTTTCATCAACTCGTCTTCCAGCGCTTCCTGGCCCTCGATATCGAGATGGTTCGTCGGCTCGTCGAGCAGGTAGAAGTTGGGCTCGCGCAGGCGGAGCAGCAGCATCGCCAGACGCGCCTTCTGGCCGCCGGAGAGCCGGCCGACCGGTTTGTCCTGCATGTCGATGCCGACACCGGCGCCCGCCAGCAGCGAACGCACCTTCTGATCGCCGAGCGAGAACCGGCGGGAGAGGGCGACAAGCGGCGTTTCCTTGTCCGAAAGACCCGCGAGCGCCTGATCGCTGTAGCCGAGCACCAGGGAAGGCGTGGCTTTCAGCGTTTCGGGTCCGCGCTCCGGCTCCTCGATCGCAGTGCGGATGAGGTTGACCAGCCTTGTCTTGCCGGCGCCGTTTTCGCCGAGCAGGACAATACGGTCGCCCTGGCAGATCCAGCGTTTTCCCGTGCGAAACAGCGGAGTGCCATCGGGCGTTTCCACCTGGATATCATCGAGCGTCACCAGGATTTTTGCGTGGGTGCCGCGATTGGCGAGCCGGATTACACCGGCCGAACGCTCCTGGTGGGCGGGCTTGGCCGCATCCTCCAGCCGGTCGGCGCGCTGACGCAGCTGTTTGGTCTTTATCGTCAGCAGGTCGCTACCGGAGTTGATGCCGATGTTGTTGAGCTTGGCCGCCTGGCGACGCAATTGCTGCGCCACCTTCATGTCGCGCTGGTAGCGCCGCTCTTCCGAGGCGTCGAATTCATCGACGGCCGCACGCGCCTGCGAATAGGGGAGTGTAAAGACGGGCGATTGGTCTGGACGCAGAAACAGCGTGCGGTTGGTGGTAGCGTCGAGAAAGGCGCGGTCGTGGCTGGCGATCAGCACCGGCACGTCGCGCGGAAGCGCGTTCAACCAGGATTCGAGCCGGGCGATCTTGGCAAGGTCGAGATGGTTGGTCGGCTCGTCGAGGAGCAGCGCGTCGGGATCCGTGACCCAGACGCGGGCAAGGAGGGCCAGCCGCTGCCAGCCGCCGCTCAAGTCCGCGACGGCGCGCTCACGAAGGGCTTCGGGCACCTCGAGCGAATCGAGCACGATATCGACGCGCCAGCTTTCGCTGTCCGCCTGCTCGCTCGACAATGCCGAAAGAACCGCCGCATGGAACGACAACGGCAGCAGCTGCGCCGGCACGTTCTGCTCGACATGGCCGATGGTCAGGCCGCGTGAGCGGGTGATCTCGCCAGCCGTCGGCTCGAAGCTGCCGCCGATCGATCGGAGCAGAGTGGACTTGCCGCGCCCGTTGGCGGCGACGATGCCGAGGCGATCGCCGGCCGCGATCGAAAGGTTGAGATTGGAAAACAGCGACGTGCTGAGGGTGACGGCGAGGTTGCGGATATTGATCAAGGCCATGTTCGTTCGTTCTCTGGACTGCGCGAGCGACGGCAAACATCCGCGGGCGGCAATACATCTGCCGGGTTGGGCGGAGTGTCGGACCCGATGCACGATCGTGCAGTGTTCGGGCCGCTTCGGCTCGGTATGGAAAACGGCGCGGGCGTTCAAACCGAAACGGTTTTCAGCCGCACCACACTGGGGCAGACCAGGAGTAAGATTCGCGAGGACGCGAAGCGATTGTACCGGTCAGCCCTGCAAACGCATCTGCAGGGCGTTGACGGGGCCACGCTGGCGGTGGTGCCGGAAAAAAGTCATCACAACGCAGCCCTCCTTTCACAATCGAGTTGCGCGGAGTGTTTACCATCGACGCGAGCAGTTTTCAACGGGGTGACGGCGGCGGAGTGCGATCCAACACGGCTGTCCGCCCTAGATGCAAAGCTGCAACGCTTTTGGTGGGGCCTTCGTTGCGCCAGGCGACGTCGTTCAGCAATATTGTTGCCAGGCGTGCGGTCAGCTCGCTGGAACGGAGGCCTTATTCCTACCTTCTTGCCATTGCGCCTCGCCCCCCGATCCGCTAAGAGACGCCGCGACTTTCCGCTCCCCGAAGCGGTGATTGGCCGATGTCCGAGAAGTCTCCCAAGCTTTTTGATCGTCGGGCGCCGACGGGAGCGCTTTCCTGTCACGCGCGCTCGCGCGCAAACATCGGTACCGGTAGAGGCGAAATGGCACGCATCGTGATGAAATTCGGCGGAACTTCCGTCGCTGATTTGGACCGCATTCACAACGTTGCCCGCCATGTGAAACGTGAAGTCGACGCCGGCCACGAGGTCGCGGTCGTCGTTTCCGCCATGTCCGGCAAGACCAACGAACTGGTCGGCTGGGTACAGAACATGCCCAAGGTCGCCGGCAGCAATGCGCCGTTCTACGACGCGCGCGAATATGACGCCATCGTAGCGTCCGGCGAGCAGGTGACCTCGGGCCTGTTGGCGATCGCGCTGCAGTCGATGGGCATCAATGCGCGCTCCTGGCAGGGCTGGCAGATCCCGATCCGCACCGACAACGCCCATGGCGCCGCCCGCATCCTCGACATCGAGGGCGCCGACATCATCCGCCGCATGGGTGAGGGGCAGGTGGCCGTGGTCGCCGGTTTCCAGGGCCTTGGCCCGGACAACCGCCTGGCGACACTCGGTCGCGGCGGCTCCGACACGTCGGCCGTTGCGATTGCCGCCGCCGTCAAGGCCGACCGTTGCGATATCTATACCGACGTCGATGGCGTCTACACCACCGACCCGCGCATCGAGCCGAAGGCGCGGCGTCTGAAAAAGATCGCGTTCGAGGAAATGCTGGAAATGGCATCGCTCGGCGCCAAGGTGCTGCAGGTGCGCTCCGTCGAGCTCGCCATGGTGCACAAGGTCCGTACCTTCGTGCGCTCGTCTTTCGAGGATCCCGATGCGCCGGGCATGGGTGACCTTCTCAATCCGCCCGGCACGCTGATTTGTGATGAGGAAGAAATCGTGGAACAGGAAGTCGTAACCGGCATTGCCTATGCCAAGGATGAAGCCCAGATTTCGCTGCGCCGTCTTGCCGACCGGCCGGGCGTTTCCGCCGCGATCTTCGGGCCATTGGCCGAAGCCCATATCAATGTCGACATGATCGTCCAGAACATCTCGGAAGATGGTTCGAAGACCGACATGACCTTCACCGTTCCGTCCGGCGATGTCGACAAGGCGCTGAGGGTGCTCGGCGACAACAAGGAAAAGATCGGCTACGACGTGATCCAGTCGGAAGCTGGCCTGGTCAAGGTCTCTGTCATCGGCATCGGCATGCGCAGCCACGCCGGCGTTGCCGCATCGGCATTCCGTGCGCTCGCCGACAAGGGCATCAACATCAAGGCGATCACGACCTCCGAAATCAAGATCTCGATCCTGATCGACGGACCCTATGCCGAATTGGCAGTTCGCACTTTGCATTCCGCCTACGGTCTCGATAAGAGTTAACCCACAGGTGACTGATTTGGGATTCGCGGCCGTTTCGGCTGCGAATTCGTCCGCCGCCGTCGTCTACTCTTTTTCGGGGGACCCCACGCGATGAGAGACCTTTCCGCAGGTCCGCGCGTTCTCCTCAAGCGGTTGCGCGAACTGATGGCGGAACCGCTCGAGCCACAGGAGCGCCTTGACCGGATCGTGCGCCAGATCGCACAGAACATGGTCGCGGAAGTGTGTTCGGTCTATGTGCTGCGTTCCGACGGCGTGCTCGAACTCTACGCGACCGAAGGTCTGAACAAGACCGCCGTCCACCTGGCGCAGTTGAAGATGGGGCAGGGCCTCGTCGGCACGATTGCCGCGTCCGCACGTCCGCTCAACCTGTCCGACGCCCAGGCGCATCCGGCCTTTACCTACCTGCCGGAAACCGGCGAAGAGATCTATCACTCGTTCCTCGGCGTGCCGATCCTGCGCACGGGTCGGGCGCTCGGCGTTCTCGTCGTGCAGAACAAGGCGATGCGCAACTACCGCGAAGACGAGGTCGAGGCGCTGGAAACCACCGCCATGGTTCTCGCCGAGATGGTGGCGACCGGCGAGTTGAAGAAAATCACCAAGCCCGGCCTCGAACTCGATCTGTCCCGGCCGGTCTCGATCGACGGCAACAGCTATGGCGAAGGCATCGGCCTCGGTTATGTCGTGCTGCACGAGCCGAGGATCGTCGTCACCAATCTTCTGAACGAGGATACTGACCAGGAATTGCAGCGGCTTGCCGAGGCTCTGGGGTCATTGCGTATCTCGATCGACGACATGCTATCGCGTCGCGAAGTGTCGATGGAGGGCGAGCACCGAGCGGTGCTTGAGACCTATCGCATGTTTGCCCATGACCGCGGCTGGGTGCGGAAGCTGGAAGAGGCGATCCGCAACGGCCTGACGGCGGAAGCTGCCGTCGAACGGGTGCAGAGCGAGACCAAGGCGCGGATGATCCGGCTGACCGATCCCTATTTGCGCGAGCGCATGCATGATTTCGACGATCTCGCCAACCGGCTGCTGCGCCAGCTTTCGGGCTATGGCGCCAAGCTTTCGGCGAGCGACTTCCCGACCGATGCGGTGATCGTTGCCCGGGCCATGGGTGCCGCCGAACTTCTCGACTATCCGCGCGAAAACGTCCGCGGCCTGGTCCTTGAGGAAGGGGCCGTCACCAGCCACGTGGTCATCGTCGCCCGCGCCATGGGCATTCCGGTCGTCGGACAGGCGGCGGGTGCTGTCGCGCTTGCGGAAAACCGCGATGCCGTCATCATCGATGGCGACGATGCCAAGGTGCATCTGCGGCCGTTGGCCGACCTGCAGCGCGCCTACGAGGAAAAGGTACGGTTCCGCGCCCGCCGGCAGGCTCAGTTCCGCGCGCTCAAGGATGTCGAACCGCTGACCAAGGACGGCAAGCGCATCACCTTGCAGATGAACGCTGGCCTTTTGGTCGACCTGCCGCATCTGAACGAAGCGGGTGCCGAGGGCATCGGCCTTTTCCGCACCGAACTGCAGTTCATGATCGCCTCGACGATGCCGAAGGCGGAAGAGCAGGAAGCCTTCTACCGCAGCGTTCTGAAGCAGACCGGCGGCAAGCCGGTGACTTTCCGCACGCTCGATATTGGCGGCGACAAGGTGGTTCCCTATTTCCGCGCGGCGGAAGAGGAAAATCCGGCACTCGGATGGCGGGCGATCCGCCTTTCGCTGGATCGGCCCGGCCTGCTGCGCACTCAGCTGCGCGCCATGCTGCGTGCGGCTGCCGGTCTCGAGCTGAAATTGATGCTGCCGATGGTGACCGAGGTCTCGGAGCTGAAGGAAGCGCGCGAGCTTTTGCAAAAGGAAATCGAGCGTCAGTCGAAGCTCGGCGAACAGCTGCCGCGCAAGCTGCAGTTCGGCGCCATGCTGGAAGTGCCGGCGCTGCTGTGGCAGCTGGACGAACTGATGAGCGAGGTGGACTTCGTCTCGGTCGGCTCGAACGATCTGTTCCAGTTCGCCATGGCAGTCGATCGCGGCAACGCCCGCGTTTCCGATCGCTTCGACGTGCTTGGCCGGCCCTTCCTCAGGATCCTGCGCGATATCGTGCGCGGCGGCGAGCGACATCAGACGCCGGTGACGCTGTGCGGTGAGATGGCGAGCAAGCCACTGTCCGCCATGGCGCTGCTCGGTCTCGGCTACCGCTCGGTGTCGATGTCGCCGACGGCGGTCGGTCCGATCAAGGCGATGCTCCTGGCCCTCGATGCCGACAAGCTCGGCGAGGTACTGAACGCGGCGCTCGACGACACCCGCGACCCGACGCCTGTTCGCCAGATCCTCATCGACTTCGCCGCGGCAAACGGCATCCCGGTTTAGATAGATTTGAAGCGCTTTTGTCCTCGTCCGGGCTATGATCCGGGCGAGGCGTAGCGCATTTGGAGTGACACTTGGCAAAGCTTCCCATTGAGAAAATGCGCGAACTGGAACGGCGGTTCGGCGAGATCGAGGCCCGCATGTCGGCGGGGCCAGCGGCCGACGTCTATGTGAAGCTGGCGTCGGAATATTCCGAACTGCAGCCGGTGGTGACCAAGATCCGCGCCTATGAGAAGGCGACGGCCGAGCTTGCCGATATCAATGCCATGTTGGCCGACAGGACGACTGACAAGGACATGCGCGACCTGGCCGAGATGGAAAAGCCTGAGGTCGTCGAGGCAATCGAGCAGCTGGAGCAGGAAATCCAGATCCTGCTCTTGCCGAAGGATGCAGCCGACGAAAAGAGCGCTATCCTCGAAATCCGCGCCGGAACCGGCGGTTCGGAGGCAGCGCTGTTTGCCGGCGATCTTTTCCGGATGTACGAGCGTTACGCTGCGGCCAAGGGCTGGCGGGTCGAAGTGCTTTCGGCGAGCGAGGGTGAAGCCGGCGGATTCAAGGAAATCATCGCCACCGTCTCCGGCCGCGGCGTGTTTGCGCGGCTGAAGTTCGAGTCGGGTGTGCACCGCGTTCAGCGCGTGCCGGATACCGAGGCGAGCGGACGCATCCACACCTCGGCGGCAACCGTCGCCGTACTGCCGGAAGCCGAGGAAATCGACATCGAGGTTCGGCCCGAGGACATCCGCATCGACACCATGCGCTCGTCAGGTGCTGGCGGACAGCACGTCAACACGACGGACTCCGCCGTGCGCATCACCCACCTTCCGACCGGCCTCGTCGTCACAAGTTCGGAAAAGTCGCAGCACCAGAACCGCGCCAAGGCGATGCAGGTGCTGCGTTCGCGGCTCTATGACATGGAACGCCAGCGCGCCGACAGCGAGCGTTCGGCCGATCGCAAGAGCCAGGTCGGCTCCGGCGACCGCTCTGAGCGCATTCGCACCTACAATTTTCCGCAGGGGCGCATTACGGATCACCGCATCAACCTGACGCTCTATAAGCTCGACCGGATGATGATGGGCGAAATCGACGAAGTGGTCGATGCGCTGCTGGCCGATTACCAGGCGAGCCAGTTGGCTCTTCTGGGCGAGCAGCGGGGCTGATGGCGATGACGGCCACGCTCGCGCGCCTCGTGGTGGAAAGCCGGGATCGCCTGACGGCCGCCGGCATCGAACACGCTGCGCTCGACGCGCGTCATCTGGTTTCGGGCGTGCTCGGGCTTTCGTTGACCGATGTCGTGACGCGCGGCAGGGACCTGGTCACGGAGGCCGACGTTGCCAGGGTGAGGGCTGCCGTCGAGCGGCGGAGCGCGCGCGAACCCGTCTACCGCATTCTCGGCGAGCGGGAGTTCTTTGGCCTGCCGCTCAAGCTGTCGCGTGAAACGCTGGAGCCGAGGCCGGATACGGAAACGCTCGTCGATCGCATGATCCCGTATCTGCGCCGCACCGTTGCAACGAAGGGCAGCTGCCGGCTCGTCGATCTCGGCACGGGCACCGGGGCGATCTGCCTGGCGTTGCTTGCCACGGTTCTTGAAGCGCGCGGAACGGCTACCGATATATCTGAGGACGCGTTGGCGACGGCGAGCGCAAATGCCGAGGCGCTTGGCCTTTCGGGTCGTTTCGAGGCTGTGCGCAGCAACTGGTTCGACAAGGTGGAGGGTCGCTTCGACGCCATCGTCTCAAATCCGCCTTATATACCGTCCAATGTCGTCGCAGAGCTTGAGCCGGAGGTGCGATTGCACGATCCTGCCGCAGCGCTCGATGGCGGAGACGACGGCCTTGATGCCTATCGTGCCATCGCCCTTCAGGCCGGTCATCATCTTGAGACAAACGGCGTGATAGGCTTGGAAATCGGTTTCGATCAGAAAGAGGCGGTTGCGGCATTGTTTAGTGCCGAGAACTTCCGTTTGCGCGAAGAAGCCAAGGATTTGGGCGGCAACGACCGGGTTCTGATCTTTGAGCGTAGCTTCGACCGTTGAAAAAATGCTGCACTGGCGCATCTTCTTTCTTGCTGACGCAAAGAAAGGGCTTGGAATCCCAGAGGAAGCGGGCTAGTTTGCCCGCGCACTGGGCAGATGGTCATGGACCTAAGATTCGTTCCGGTATGACCTGGCCACGGGGATTGCTCTCAAGAAAGAGTTGCTAGGGTTCAACAGTGCCTTGTGCAGGTACCTGTTAATTTGACGCCAGTCGGCGCCGAAGCCGCCAATGTGCGGGCTCACCGGCGCACGCTCTGTCGGGCGCGGACAGATCCGGCCGGAAGACGAAACCACATGATCATCATTATCAAGAGAATTCGGGTGAATGTACTATGAGGCCAGGACAGCAAAACAAGCGCGGCCGCGGGCGGAATAACAACAATAACAACAACAATAACAACAGTGGAAATAACAACAATCATAACCGCAAGGGATCAAATCCCCTGACGCGGACCTATGATAGTTCTGGTCCGGACGTGAAGATTCGCGGTACCGCGCAGCATATCGCCGAGAAATACTCGGCACTTGCTCGTGATGCGCAGAGCTCCGGCGACCGTGTCATCGCTGAAAACTACCTTCAGCATGCCGAGCATTACAACCGCATCATTGCAGCCGCACAGGCGCAGATGCAGGATCGCTTCCAGCGCGAAGAACGCCAGGATTTCCGCGGGCAGGACGCCAACGACCAGGATCAGGATCAGGATCAGGACGATCTGGATCAGGGCTACGCCGACGAAGCGCCGGTCCACGTTGTAGCCGCTCCCGCTCCTGTCGTTATCGAGCAGCAGCCGGTGATCGACGGTTCGGGCCCGCAGCCCGTCATCGAAGGCACGCCGGCCGAAGTGGCTATGGAAGAAGAAACGCCAGCGGCTTCCGGCCGTGCGGCCTCGCGTCGCCGCAGCGCGCCGCGCCCGCGCCGTCCGCGCCGCACTGCAGCCGATGAAGGCGAAGCGTCAGGCGACGCGCCTCCGGAAGCGCCGGCACTGGCTGAGTCCGAGTAAGTCTTCCTACAGCGCCGCGCGTCTTATTGGATGCGCAAAGGTCGCTGTAGCACTTTGAATGGCTGCATGTTTTGATCGTTAAATCGAATAGGATTTAAGGAAACATGCAGTTGGGCGGCGTATGCGGCGCGGCAGAAGCGAACATCAAAAGCCCGGTCCGCTCTGCGGCCGGGTTTTTTGTTGCCGGAATTTTGCTCGGAAGACTGCGGACGCTGAAGCGCACCATAATCGCTAGGGCTGGCGATCGTCCCGTGCCGCACGCTCCATTGATCGCCGGCTTCTGGCGTTGTCCATCAGCCGACAGCTTTGACAATCAAGGCTGCGAGATTGGTGGCCGCATCGTCCTCGGTCGTTCGCCCCCGGACGAACTCCCGGGCAATCGCCTCCGCAGCACCGGCAATGCCCGCGCAACGCAGGCGCAGATCATCTTCGGTGAGGGTGGAGAAAGGTGCGATGGCTGCGCCGATGAGCGCGACATAGTCATCGGCGAGTTCCTGCTGCACGCGGTCCATCTCGGCATTGCCACGCAGGGCGCCTGACATCGCCTGCCATTCCGAACCGCTTTCGACGGCACATCCGATGTAGACGGCGCTGATGATGCCGGCGACGGATGCAAGATCGGCCGGGGCGTCCAGCAGCGCTTTCTTCAGCTTATCGGTATGGCGCTCCTCGATCTCGCGCGAAAGCGCGATCAGCAGCCCCTCGCGGGTTCCGAAGTGCTCATAGGCGATCGGCTTGCTGACGCCGGCGCGCTCGGCCAGGTGGCCGAGGGTGAGGGCGTCCGCGCCGCATTCCCGCAAAATTTCCTTGGAGGTTTCGATGAGCTGGGCACGCCGTTCGGGCTTGGCTAGTTTCCTGATCGCCGTTTTCTCCATCGGCTGCTCTCCTCGGGTCGTCCACACTGCCGCATGTTTCCTTAAATCCTATTCGATTTAAGGATCAAAGCATGCAGCCATTCAAAGTGCTACAGCGACCTTTGCGCGTCTAATAAGACGCGCGGCGCTCTAGGCGATAAAATATCCCAATCCCTTGACGGGGCGCGTTTGCTACTTATCTACCGATGGTAACTTACTAATCGTAGGTTGGCAAAATGCCACCTTCTTTCCGTCTAGGAGATATGAACATGTCGAGCAAGTTCTCACCCGTGCTGATCATCGGCGGCTCGGGCGTCGTCGGGTCGCAGGCGGCGAAGGCGATCCGCAGGCTGCATCCCGATCTGCCGCTGGCAATCGGCGGTCGTGATCTTTCCCGGGCGCAGGCCGTCGCGAGCGAGGTCGGTGGAGCGACCGGTGTGCGTGTTGATCTCGACCGCGCCGATCTCGGTCTTGACGACAAGGACGCCTTCAGCGCCGTGGTGATCTTCGTCAAGGACGAAAGGCTGACCTCAATGCGATATGCGCAGGGCAGGGGAATACCGTATATCAGCCTCTCCAGCGGAACGTTCGAGATCGGGCCCGAGGTTGCCCAGTATATCCATGCACCGGACAAGGCGCCGATCCTGCTCGCCAGCCATTGGCTTGCCGGGGCTGCGATCTTCCCGGTGCTCGAAGCGCTTTCGTCCTACGAGACCGTTGACGCGATCCGTATCGGCGTCCTGCTCGATGAGGAGGACATGGGCGGGCCAGCGGCACTTGCCGATTACAACCGCATCACCGGCAACGCGCCGGCATCGCTGACGGTCAAGGACGGCAAGCTGCATTGGGCGAGCGGGCAGGAAGCAAGCGCGCGCTACAAAAGTGTCGATGGTGTCGAGCTTGATGCTGCCGCCTATTCGCCCTTCGACGTCATGGCGCTGGCCACACGTACCGGCGCCAGGGAGATCCGGCTGGATCTTGCCTACAGCGTCTCTGCCAGTCGGCGGCGCGGCGAGCCATTTTCGACGGAGATCACGCTCGAGATCGAGGGGCAGTCGAAAGACGGAGAGTGGGTCTCGCGCCGGCATGAGATCGTGCATCCGCAGGGCCAGGCCCCGCTGACAGCGCTCGGCGTCGCGCTTGCGGTCGAGCGCATGCTCGGTCTGTCCGGGGGCGAAGCGCCAAAGGCCGGTCTCTACCTGCCGGAAGTTTTGATCGAGCCCGCTTACTACGTCTCCCGCATGAAGGAGTTCGGCACGTCGTTTGCCGATCGCTGATCTCAGGGCCGCAGCCGCAGCGCGTTCGCCCGACGCGGCACGGCAATGCCCTGCATCCAAAAGCCGACGGCCGCGCATCGTAAAGACGCGTGGCCGTTTTCGTCCTTCGCAAGATTTCCTAATTGCGACATGCAATCAGCCCTTTAATTTCGAAATTCGCTGCCCCATATTCGCTTCGGACGTGTTGATCCCGCGCAAGGTGTGGATCGACGCCCGATGACAGGTTCGCCGAATGCGGGAACCTGATCCTGAAACACCAGCGGGTGCCGCGTGACGGGCCTGGTGGGCTATGGAGGTAAAGTATGAATATCGAGAAATATTCCGAACGCGTGCGCGGTTTCCTGCAATCGGCGCAGACCTATGCGCTGGCGCAGGGACATCAGCAGTTCACGCCCGAGCATGTGCTGAAAGTGCTGCTCGACGACGACCAGGGCATGGCCGCTTCGCTGATCGAGCGGGCTGGCGGCGACGCGCGCGAAGCGCGCGCCGGCAATGATGCTGCACTCGCCAAACTGCCGAAGGTTTCCGGCGGCAACGGTTCCGTCTATCTGTCGCAGCCGCTCGCTCGCGTCTTTTCGAGTGCGGAAGAAGCGGCCAAGAAAGCCGGCGACAGCTTCGTCACCGTTGAACGCCTGCTGGTGGCCTTGGCGATCGAAAGCTCTGCTGCCACGGCCGACGTCCTGAAGAAGGCCGGCGTGACGCCGACCAAGCTCAACCAAGTCATCAACGATATTCGCAAGGGCCGCACCGCCGACAGTTCCAATGCCGAGCAGGGGTTCGACAGCCTGAAGAAATATGCCCGTGACCTGACGGCCGATGCGCGCGAAGGCAAGCTCGACCCGGTGATCGGCCGTGACGACGAAATCCGTCGCACGATTCAGGTGCTGTCGCGCCGGACCAAGAACAATCCGGTCCTGATCGGTGAGCCCGGCGTCGGCAAGACGGCGATTGCCGAGGGCCTCGCCCTGCGCATCGTCAATGGCGACGTCCCGGAGAGCCTGAAGGACAAGCGGCTGATGGCGCTCGACATGGGCGCGTTGATCGCAGGCGCGAAGTTCCGCGGCGAGTTCGAAGAGCGGCTGAAGGCCGTGCTCAACGAAGTGCAGGCGGAAAACGGCGAGATCATCCTGTTCATCGACGAAATGCACACGCTGGTCGGTGCCGGCAAGGCGGAAGGGGCGATGGATGCCTCCAACTTGCTGAAGCCTGCGCTTGCGCGCGGCGAGCTGCATTGCGTCGGCGCGACCACGCTCGACGAATACCGCAAGCACGTCGAGAAGGACGCAGCCCTTGCCCGCCGCTTCCAGCCAGTGATGGTCGAGGAGCCGACAGTCGAGGACACGATCTCGATCCTGCGTGGCCTGAAGGAAAAATACGAGCAGCACCACAAGGTGCGGATTTCCGATTCCGCGCTGGTTGCCGCCGCTACGCTGTCCAACCGCTACATCACCGACCGGTTTCTGCCGGACAAGGCGATCGACCTGATGGACGAGGCGGCCTCGCGTCTGCGCATGCAGGTGGATTCCAAGCCTGAAGAGCTCGACGAACTCGATCGCCGCATCATGCAGCTGAAGATCGAGCGCGAAGCGCTGAAGAAGGAAACCGACACCTCGTCGAAGGACCGGCTGGAAAAGCTCGAGCTCGATCTGGTCTCGCTCGAAGAGCAGGCATCGGCGCTGACGGCCCGTTGGCAGGCGGAAAAGCAGAAGCTTGGCCGCGCCGCCGACCTTAAGAAGCAGCTCGATGAAGCCCGTAACGAACTGGCGATCGTCCAGCGCAAGGGTGAGTTCCAGCGCGCCGGAGAGCTGACCTATGGCGTCATCCCCAAGCTCGAGAAAGAGCTTTCCGACGCCGAAAGCCAGGAGAACGCCAACGCCAATCCGATGGTGCAGGAGGTCGTCACCCCCGACAACATCGCCCATGTGGTTTCGCGTTGGACCGGTATCCCGGTTGACAAGATGCTGGAAGGCGAACGCGACAAGCTGCTGCGGATGGAAGACGAACTGGCGAAATGGGTCGTCGGCCAGGGCGATGCCGTCCAGGCGGTATCGCGTGCCGTTCGCCGTGCCCGTGCCGGCCTGCAGGATCCGAACCGGCCGATCGGCTCGTTCATCTTCCTCGGCCCGACCGGGGTGGGCAAGACCGAGCTGACCAAGGCGCTCGCCCGCTTTCTGTTCGACGACGAGAGCGCGCTGCTGCGTGTCGACATGTCGGAATACATGGAGAAGCACTCCGTTGCCCGGCTGATCGGCGCACCTCCCGGCTATGTCGGTTACGAGGAAGGCGGAGCGCTGACCGAATCCGTCCGCCGCCGGCCCTATCAGGTCGTGCTGTTCGACGAAATTGAGAAGGCGCATCCGGATGTCTTCAACGTGCTGCTGCAGGTGCTCGACGACGGCCGCCTGACCGATGGTCAGGGTCGCACCGTCGACTTCCGCAACACGATGATCATCATGACCTCGAACCTGGGTGCGGAATATCTGACCGGCCTTGGCGAAGACGAGGACAGCGATGTCGTTCGCGACCAGGTGATGGACGTCGTCAAGTCGGCCTTCCGGCCGGAGTTCCTGAACCGCGTCGACGAGATCATCCTGTTCCACAGGCTGCGTCGCTCGGAAATGGGCGCGATCGTCGATATCCAGCTCGCACGGCTGCTCAAGCTGCTTGCCGAGCGCAAGATCACGCTGGAACTGGAAGATGACGCCCGGACGTTCCTGGCCGAAAAGGGCTACGATCCCGCCTATGGCGCTCGGCCCCTGAAGCGGACGATCCAGAGGTATCTTCAGGATCCGCTGGCCGAGAAGATCCTTCAGGGCGAGTTCCCGGATGGATCCACTATCAAGGTTCTTGCCGGCTCCGACCGCCTGAACTTCAAGCGTGGCGCCGGCTCGGAAAGAGAAGCCGCCTAAACCGCAGAAACTTGAAAAGGCCGCCCTTCGGGGCGGCCTTTTTCGTTCATGCCTAGGAATTCTGTTGCTGTGGGGATCGCGGTGACCGCCTCTCGAAGCGTTAGCCGTCGACGAAGGGGGGATCTCACTGGCTACTTGCTGGCCACTTCGCTGCCGTTGCCGTCCTTGTTCAGCAACTCGTCGATGCGGTCGCGTTCCTTCTCGAACTTCGCAAGCGCGTCACCACCCAGTGATTTGCCGCCCGGCAGGCGGATGCGCAGCGGATCGACCTTGTTGCCGTTGACGATCAGCTCGTAGTGCAGATGCGGACCGGTCGAAAGACCTGTCGTGCCGACCCAGCCGATCACCTGGCCCTGAACCACTTTCGCCCCGGCCTTGACGGTCTTGGCGATCGCGCTCTGGTGATTGTAGGAGGAGACGTAACCGTTGGCGTGGCGGATCAGCGTTTGGTTGCCGTATCCGCCGGAATCCCAGCCAGCCTTCTCCACCGTGCCGTTGCCGGCGGCGATGATCGGCGTGCCGCGGGGGGCCGCCCAATCGACGCCGGTGTGCATACGCGAGAAGCCGAGGATCGGGTGGCGGCGCATGCCGAAGCCGGAGCGGAAGTGGCCGTTCGGCACGGGGTTGCGCAGCAGGAACTGGCGGATGCTCTTGCCTTCGCCGTTGAAGTAGTCGATCGAATTGTCGTCCGGATCCTGGAAACGGTAGAAGGTCGTCTCGGCATCGCCGAACTTCGCCTTGACGTAAAGCAGTTCGGAATCCGCCGTCGCCAAGCCGCGATCGTCGGTGACCGAGAAGAAGGCTTCGAGCGAATCCGTCGGCTTCAGCTGCGCCTGGAAGTCGACATTGCTGGCGAGCAGCTTGACGACGAGCCCGACCATGTCGGCGTTCATGCCGTAGGAGAGCGCGGCGCGATAGATACCGTCATAGACGCGCGGCAAATCGTGGGTGCTGGTGATCGTCGGCGTGCCGTTGTCGTCGAAGGCGGTCGCGACCGCGTCGAGCTTGGGCGGTTCGGCGCCGGGAACGAAGCGGCCGTTGTCGTCGACGGCCATCGTCAGCACATGGCGGTTGCGCGAATAGATGGTGGCGCGGACGATGCGGGCTTCTTCGCCCTTCTGGATGATGCCGATGCGCAGGACGTCGCCGTCGTTGAGTTCCTTGGCGCCGAGCGCTTCGCCGATATAGCCGGCAGCATCTTCGGCCTGCGCCTTGGCGTAGCCGGCATTGACCATGGCGGTCGCGATGTCGGTCTTGCGGCGCACCGGAATGATGTCGTCGGCATACTCAGTGCTTTGTTCGTTGATGCTCTCGTAAGCCGCATCGCTCTTGTTTTGCTCGACGATGCGTGCGGTCAGGCCCTGGAGAAGATCGAGACCGTCGCTATCGGAGGCGAAACGCTGCGGGTCAACATAGAAGAGCGAAGCGACCTGGGTGCTGCCCTCGGTCAGGACCGAACCGTTGGTGCGAACATTCTCCTCGACCTCGTCGAGAGACATCGAGTTGTCGAAGGTCAGGCTGGAGCCTTTGATCGGAAAATCGACCGTTTTCAGCGCCACTTCGGAATCGACGTTGGAGCCGTAGAGCGTGCCGGTACGCGCGACCTGCGGTTCGGCATCGGCGTCGTCGGTGGAGAAGATCGCCAGCGGATCGAAGTCCGGATAGCTGTCGGAAACCTGGTGGTTGGCGGCAAGCGCCATCTTGACGTGAACGAAGGGCTGTTTGCGCACCACTTCCTTCTCGCCGTCATGGATCATCGTCGAGACTTCCATGACGGTCTTGTCAGCCGGCTTGGCAACGATGTTGGGCGAAAGGATGCGGCTGCCGCGCTTGGCATTGACTGGGGCGTTGCCGCCGTTCGATGCGTCGAGTGCTGCGTAGGCTTCGGCCGGGATTGCCAGCTGCTGGCGACCGTCAAGCGCTGCAAAAAGCGCGACGCCCATAAGAAGGCTGGAGGTGATGCCGGTCAGGAAGGTGCCGGAAAGCCAGCGCAACGAAATCTCGCGTCTGTCCGGTGCGCGCCGGCCGTCCGCAAGGATCGGCGGTTGGTCGCCGAGCGACCGGACCATTTTCTTGTCGGTGATCATTCCGAGCTGGGGGCCCCTGATTTGTCTTGCCGTATTCTTGCAGGCGATACGTTGCGCGAAGATGTGCATCTTTCGCACACGGGAGTCAAATCCATGAGGGGAGGACAGGTGAGGGGGTGCACACCCTATAATATGTGCATCCGCGTTCCCCAGGCGCCCCCGCGTGACGCACCGATAATTTCGCTTAGATCGGTGGATTGTGAAGAAGTAAGGGCCAAAATGTGTCTCCACAGGCCGTTCGGAGGCGTCCGAAAGTTTTTTCGGAGTGAAAAGCCCGCATTTCCGGGCTTTGTCAGAAAACTGTCATTTATTTTGAAATTGCCTGTTGACGTGTTCGATGTGTGGGGTCTATAAGCCCGATCACTGAACGAGGGCGGCGGCGCTGCTGGCGACGATGTCCTTCGTTTTAAGGTTTCCTTGATTGGCGGATGCTGATTGGTCGGGACGCGAGTTTCGGCGGGAAGTTTT